>JBQCJO010000305.1:0-13234 GCA_051952735.1 Rhizomicrobium sp. | reverse complement strand
GATCTCAAGATAGGATTTCGGTTTCACATTGCGAAGCTGCTCGAAGGTCCAGTGATAGGCTGTCTTGTTCAGCCGCGCCATCAGCCAGCCGAATACGAGCCCGATCCGTCCGCGCGGGAGCTGTGCCTGCGAGAACGCCTTTCCCTCTCTGGCCATGTGCCTGGCCTCACTCCACCCGGTCGACGACGCCCCGTACGAAGGCGGTGGTCAGGACCAGCGCTGCGAACGCTAGCCCGACCGGGACGGAGTTTCCCAAACTCATCGTGACGGTTTCAATCGCGGCTCCGAAATGGCCGAGGGGCAGGGCAACGAGAATGACCGCGCCCGTCAGCAGAAGAACCAACTGGTCCAACAGCTTATGCCGTTCATCTTCGCGTAGTGCGCGAAGCGCCACAGCGGCGGAAAATCCGTTGTCCGCCACCTCGGCGAGCGGCTGGGAGAGCAGGGCGTCGAGATCGCGGGTCATGAACCCGCCTCCAGCATCGCCCGCAATTTCTCGCGGCCGCGCAGCACATGAGACTTCACCGTGCCCAGCGGCATGGCGAGGATGGCGGCGGCTTCCTCGTTGGAGTGGCCGAGCGCGGTGCAGAGTGTCAGCGCCGCGCGCTCACCGGCGGAGAGTTTGGCCATGGCGCTTTCCAGATCGAGTTTCGTATCGGGTGAAGCTTCGTAGCTCTGCTCCGGCAGATCTTCCAGCAGCTCCGGTTTGCGCTTGCGCGCTTCCATCAGGAAGCGCGACCAGGCGATGCGGTTCAGCCAACCCGCGAACGATCCGTCGCCGCGGTCATGCGAAAGCTTGCGCCAGCATTCGAGGAACGCTTCCTGCGCGATGTCGTCCGCCAGCGACGGATCGTTGCGGGTGAGGCGGCGCAGGAAGCCGCGCAACCCCGATTGATGCTGCCGAACGAGCAGGGCGAAGGCCGCGCTGTCTCCAGCGGCGGCCCGCGCGATCAGTTTGGTTTCGTCCATCCCGTTTCAGCATAGCGCCTTTACGTCGGCGGCGGATTGCGCGGGCGGTCGAAAAAATGGGCCAGCACGCGGCTGAGGCCGATCATGAAGGGGAAGATGCCGACGAAGGGCAGCCAGCCGGGACCGCTCCAGTAATGAGCATCGTCGCCGTTGCCGAAGACATTGAAGTCGCCGGTGGTCATCGCCCACAGAAAGACAAACAGCGCGACGCCGACGCACATCATGTAGATGCCGCCGGAAAGCGAATAACGATGCCATCCGCGATAGCCGCTATCGTAGAAGTCGCGGCCGCCATTGCGGCCAAGCAGTTCCGGCGGGATCGGCTGGCCTTTTTCCGCCAGCGTCTCGATGGCGCGATGGCGGCTGGTGCGCTCGCGATAGCCGAAGAAATTGCTGATGAACACGATCAGGACGATCGCGCCCCAGAAAACCAGCGAGATCAGAAGACCGTTGCCATGGGTAATGAACATTGCCTGCTCCTTCGGGCCAGATGGCCACACTTCTCTCAGATGCAGGCGGAAGCGGATTTGGATGCAGCGTTGGGCAATTGAGCGTCGTTTTTTTTGGTGGTTTCTGACGTTTTCTGCTATTTGGTGGTTCGGGCGGCGCGGCATACCTCTATTTGTTTTCGCATTTTGAGGGGATGCCCCCTTCCTCCTAGAGCAATTCCAACTGCTGCCCGGGCTGGGCTGGGCGCTTGAATTGTTTGGTATCGAGCGGGCGGTGTTCCGCGTTGAGGCCGAAGCGGCGGACGGCGAGGTGGAAGCGCCGCGCGATCATGTCAGCGTAAGGGCCGGTGCCGCGCATGCGCGTGTTCCACTGGGCGTCGTAGTCCTTGCCGCCGCGCATGGAGCGGATCAGCGACATGACATGCTTGGCGCGGCCCGGCTCGTTCGCTTCCAACCATTCGCGGAAGAGATCTTTGATCTCCAGCGGCAAACGCAGCAGGACGTAACCGGCTGAACGCGCACCCGCGTCCTTTGCGGTTTCCAGAACGGTTTCCAGTTCCTCGTCGTTCAGCGCCGGGATGATCGGTGCGAACATCACGGCGGTGGGGATGCCGACGGAGGTGAGCGCCTTGATCGCTTCGATGCGCTTGGGCGGCGTGGACGCGCGCGGCTCCATCACGCGGGCGAGCTTGCGATCCAGCGTCGTGACCGACAGCGCGACCTTCGCGAGGCCCGCTTCGGCCATGGGTGAGAGAATGTCGATGTCGCGCAGGATTCCGGCGTTCTTCGTCACGATGCCGACGGGATGCTTGAACTCCCACAGCACTTCGAGAATGGAGCGCATGATGCGCAGCTTCTTCTCGATCGGCTGATAGGGATCTGTGTTGGTGCCGATGGCCAGGACCTGCGGAACATATTTCGGCGATGACAACTCCTTGCGCAGAAGCTCTGCCGCATTCGGCTTGGTGAAAATCTTGCTCTCGAAATCCGCACCGGGAGAGAAGCCGAGATAGGCGTGCGTCGGCCGCGCGAAGCAATAGATGCAGCCGTGCTCGCACCCTTTGTAGGGATTGATCGACTGGCTGAAGGAAATGTCCGGCGAGTTGTTACGCGTGATGATCGTGCGCGAGCTGTCGCGCAGGATCTCTGTCTTCAGCGAAGGCTCTTCGTCCTCTTCGCTGTTCCAGCCGTCGTCGATGAGGACGCGGCTCTCCTTTTCGTAGCGCCCGGAGGCATTGGAGACGGCGCCGCGGCCGCGGAGGCGCTTGGGATCGGCAGTGATGTCGAGGACGGTGGTCATGGGTGTTAGTTAGAACATAGTGAGAACAAAACAAGTGCCAGATATTGGGTGACGCTTGGAAGGGAAACGCTTGGTCTGGTGGTTCGGTGCCGAAGGCGGGATAGGGCCGCGAATCAGGGCCGGACTTGACGAATGCATAACTGCACAGTTATGAGTCCGACTTGGCGACGACGGCATCCGATCTGATCTTTAAAACGCTGGGCGATCCCACACGGCGGGCGATTTTCGAGCGCCTGTGCCGCGATGGCGAACTTACCGTCTGGAAGATCACCGAACCGACCGGCGTCTCGCAGCCGGCAGTGTCCAAGCATCTCGGCGCGCTGAAGCTCGCAGGTCTTGTGAAGGATCGGCGCGAAGGCCGCGAGACCCACTACAGCGCACAGCCGCAGGCGCTCGCGCCGCTCATGGATTGGGCGAGCCAGATGGCGGCGTTCTGGGAAGGCCGGATGGATCGCCTCGAAGATCTCCTCAACAGGATGGACCAATGACCGATACCAAGACCCACACCGTCGTCGTCGAACGCGACTTTCCGCATCCGCCGGAAAAGATCTGGCGCGCACTCACGCAGCCGCATCTGATCGCGGAATGGCTGATGCAGAACGATTTCGAGGCGAAGGTCGGCCACAAGTTCAACCTGCGCACGACGCCTTATGCGAACTGGAACGGCATCATCGACAGTGAAGTGCTGGCTATCGAGCCGAACAGGACGCTGACCTACAAATGGGATTCCGGCGAAGGCAATTTCCGCGTGACCAGCGTTGTCAAGTGGACGCTAAGCCCGGCGGGCAACGGCACGCATCTGCGCATGGAGCAATCCGGTTTCCGCTCGGATCAGCCGCAGAACTTCGCCGGCGCAAAATACGGTTGGGAGAATTTCTTCGGAAAGCTGGAGCAGGTTCTGGCGAAGCCGGAATAGGGGAGAACGCAATGAGCTATTGGATCAGACAATTTCATCGCTGGACGTCGATCGTCTTCACGCTGACGGTGATCGCGAACTTCGCGGTGCGGGTATTTCAGGAGCCGCCTATGTGGGTGACCTATTCGCCGCTGCCGTTCCTGTTCCTGCTGCTGTTCAGCGGTCTTTACATGTTCGTGCTGCCCTATACGGCCAAGGCGCGCGCGGCACAGCGCGCCGCCAGCGTGGCGTAAGAGGCGGCAAACTGGCAGTCTGCGCGCATGGATGACCTGTTCACGCTCGACGGTGCGGTCAAGCACGATCCCCGGATCGCGGCTTGGTTCGCGGCCACTGTTCCGCACCGGCTGATGGTGCAGGCGTGGTTCGAACGCATGCACGACTGCGGCGCCGATGTGCGCGAGCTGTTTCATGACGGATGCCCGGTCGCGTGTGTCGGTGATGCGCCGTTCGGATACGTCAACGCGTTCAAGGCGCATGCGAGCGTGGGCTTCTTTCATGGCGCAGACTTGAAAGATCCGGCTGGACTGCTGGAAGGCGAGGGCAAGCACATGCGCCATGTGAAGCTTCGTCCCGGCAAAGCCGTGAACGACAAGGCGCTCAACGATCTGATCGTTGCCGCCTACAAGGACATTCGGCAACTCCTGAAGGACCGCGCATGATAAAAGCCGCAAAAAAAGCAAAGAAGCCAGCGACGAAAACGAACGAAGGTGGCTCGGCAGCGGTCGATGCCAAGATCAAGTCCGTGAGCGGCTGGCGCGGTGACATGCTCGGCAAGCTCCGGAAGATCATTCGGGAGGCTGCTCCCGGAATCACCGAAGACGTCAAATGGCGGAAGGCATCCAATCCGCTGGGCGTTCCGGTCTTCGAGCATGACGGCATCATCTGCACCGGCGAGACTTACAAAAGCGCGGTGAAACTCACCTTCGCGTATGGCGCCTCGCTGGACGATCCGTCGCGGCTCTTCAACGCCAGCCTCGAAGGTGGAACACGCCGCGCGATCGACTTCCACGAAGGCGCCAAGATCGACGAAAAGGCGCTGAAAGCGCTCGTTCGCGCGGCCGCCGCGTTCAACACCGCCAAGGCGAAGAAGTAGCCAGGTTCCGCGAGCGGGAACTGCGTGCTGATTGCGCGGCGAAGGGTTCACAACTCGCGCGCACAAAATTTCGGCAACGCAAAATTTGGCGAAACTTTAATCATTAGCACGACAAAACTGTGATATGAATCACTTCGGGCGGATGGTTGTGTGTCGAAGGAGTGTTCATGCTTAGGGCTGGGTTGAGCGCCTTGGCGCTCGCGTGCGTATTGTATTCTGTTCCCGCTGTTGCCGATCCCATCCAAAACGGGCCGTTGTTCGTGAACGATCACGACGGCGGCGTGATTCCGAACCATGTGGCTGACAAGGACTTCGTCATCAATCCGGATGGAGACGATGACGAATATGCTCCGGGCGGCGTGGAGCAGGCGAACCAGGATCAGGACGAGGGCGGCGACATCTCGATGTATCAGGGTCAGGACGACAACGTCCCGGCCTGACGTCAGAGCCCGAGATTAGAGGATGTGTTCCGGCGCGGCGGTGAATCGTGCCAGATCGGCAAGAAGCGCCTTCCACGCGCGCGCCATCGCGGGCGACCAGTCCGCACCCAGGATATCGCGCAGCGTTTCGGCGAGAACGTCGAAGAATTTCGAGAAGATGTCCGGCGGCACGCCATAGCCGTCATGCGTGACAACTTCACAGCGCAGGAAATTTTCCGCAAAAGCGTTCGGCCCGATGTAATCGAAGATCGCTTCGATGGTGCGCGTCAGCATCTCGCCGCGCACCGCACCGGTCGTGTCGCGCACGAAGAGCGGCAGAACCTCCGGATATTTCACGAACAGTTTTTCATAGACGAGCGGCGTGATGTCGCCCGCGCGCTCGGCGGCAATCTCGAAGCTCTGCTCGATCGGGACCGCGTCGATCATCCGCCCGCCAAAGCGTTGGTGAGGACGATATCGTCGCCGGCGCGGACGGTTCGCGCGGCCGCCTCCTTGCTGCGGACAGCCTGACCGTCATGCAGGCAAACGATGTTGCGGCGGAGTGCGCCATGCTCGTCGAAAAGATGAAGGCCGAGAGCAGGGTGCTTCTTCGCCAGATCGGCGAGAACGGCGGCGATGGTGGCGCCTTCGGCATCCATCCAGCGTTCTCCACCCGCCACGGGACGCAAGATCGGCGGCATCTGCACGCGAACGCTCACGCCGGATACGCCTCCACGCTCAGGATGCGCGGCAGGCCGGTCGCGATCTCGCGCCAGCTTTCGCCGAGATCGGCGCTGCCATAGATCGCGCCTGACGCCGTGCCGAAATAAATGCCGCCGGGATCGAGCTGATCCGCCGCCATCGAGCCGCGCAGGATTGCGGTGTAGCACTTGCCGGGAAGACCGCTGGTGTGCGCGTTCCAGCTCTTGCCGTCGTCGCTGCGATAGACGGCGAGCTGACCGTCGCGCGGGAAGCGGAAGTTGTCGCCGTTCAATGGCACGACGAATGGCTTGCCGGTCTTGCGGTCCACGACCATCGCAAAACCGAACGAACAGCGATGGCCATCGCTCAGCTCCGCGACGGGCAAACCGTCTTCCATCACGCGCCAGGTGTCGCCGCCGTCGTCGCTGCGATGCACGCCGCGATGCTCCTGCCGGAACATGAGATCGGCATTTGCGGGATCGTGCGCGACGTGATGCACGCATTGGCCGGTGGTGGCGGGCGCGGCTTCGACCGCGGGATCGACGCCCTTGTTCTTCGGCGCCCAGGTCTTGCCGCCGTCATCGGTGCGGAAAAAACCGGCGGCGGAGACACCGACCCACATGCGGCCGGGATTCTTCGCGTCCGACAGGATCGTATGCGCGCCGAGTCCGCCGAAACCCGGCACCCAGCTGTCGCGCGTGGGATGGTTGTTGAAACCGTCCACCGGTTGCCAGCTTGCGCCATAGTCGCGGCTGACGAACAGGCCCGCTTCGGACACGCCCGCGTAAAGCGCGCCATGCGCCCAATGCATCGTCCATATCTGGTCGACGAAACGGCCACCGCTTTTCAACACGCCGCCGAAATCCATCTGGGAGACGATGCGGTGGTGTTCGGGATTGCCGCGGTCCTCCGGCTTGTAGCGCGGCGCGGACTCAAGCTGCTTCCAGTTCTTCAGGTCGTCGCTGACGAACAGCGCGACGCCGTAGTTCGGGCTGTTCACGGCCGCGTAGATGCGGCCCTTGTCGTCGCGCGCCGAGGCGGTGACGGGCCAGCCTTGCAGAACGAAGTCCTCGCTCCAGCTCTTGCGGTCCTTGCTGGTGAGGATCGCCGCGCCCTTTGGCGTGCCGACGAGAAGTGAAACGGACATGCAGCGCTCCCTTCCTGCAGTGGCGGAAAGATTAGCAGAGCCCGGCTTTGTTGCCGAGCGTGGCCCGCTTCTTCCGCAGGAAGCGGTGGATGGCGGGATCGGTTTCGAGTGCGATGGCCCGGGCATAGGCGCTCGCGGCTTCGCTCTTCTTCCCAAGGCGAAGAAATAGTCCGGCTATTTCCGGTGTTCTTCCAGCCGGGGCATGATTTCCACGAAATTGCAGGGCTTGTGGCGGATATCGAGCTGGAATTTCAGGATTCCGTCCCAGCCATCCTTCACCGCGCCGGTCGAGCCGGGAAGGGCGAAGAGATACGTGCCCTTGGCCACACCGGCGCAAGCGCGGGACTGCAATGTGGAGGTGCCGATCTTCTCGTAGGAGATGCGATGAAAGACGGCGGAGAAACCGTCGATCTCCTTCTCGAACAGCGGCTTCATCGCTTCGACAGTGACATCGCGGCCGGTAAGGCCGGTGCCGCCGGTGGTGATGACGGCGTCGATCGCCTTGTCGTCGATCCACTGCTGAAGCTGCGCGCGGATCGTGGGGATGTCGTCTTTCACGATGACGCGGTCGGCGAGTTCATGACCTGCATCAGTGATGCGCCTGGCCAACGTGTCGCCGGACGTGTCGTCGGCGCGGGTGCGGGTATCGGACACCGTCATCACCGCGATGCGGACGGGAACGAACTTTATGCCCTCATCAATAGGAGGCATCGCTCACGACTGTCGTAGCCGGTGCCGGTTGCTGTTGCGGCGGCGGAGGCGGCGCCGACGGCGTGGGCATGTGCGCGGGGCGCCTGTATTTCGGCCAATCGCCGGCGGCGGCCTGATCAAGCGCGGGAGACTCTTCGTCCTGGCGGCGGTTGTACATCCAGTAATAGGTCATCACGCGGCGGACATAGTCGCGCGCTTCCGGTGACGGCATCGTCTCGACGAAAAGCAGCGGGTCGTTCTTGTCCGTGTTCGGGCGATCCATCCAGCGCCACACGCTGCCGGGACCCGCGTCATAAGCGGCCGTGGCCTGGAAGAGGTTGTTGTTCATCTTGTCCAGCAATTCGGTGATGTAGCGCTGGCCGAGATCGAGACTGGTCGTCGGATCCTTGAGCGAGGAGCGATCCACGCTGCTATCGATATAAGCCGCTGTGCCCGGCATGATCTGCATCAGTCCCGTGGCGCCCACGCTGGATACCGCTTTGGACTGGAACCGGCTTTCCTGACGCACGAACGCCAACACGAGCGAAGGATCGATGCGATAACCGCCGGCGGGTTGGTATGACGGCACCGGAAACAGTCCCGTGAGCCGCTTGCCTTGCGAACGGGCCAGCTCACTGGCGCGCAGTTCAAGGTCGGGCAGGTTCATCTGATGCGCCATCGCGGCGAAGCTTTCGCTTTGCGACGCCTCGATGGATGCCAGCGCGCGCATCATCTCGCCATGCACATATCGTGTCTCGCCGATCTGATAGAGCGCTATGGCGCGATGTGCTGCGGGAATTTGCGCGATGACGGCCATATCGGACGGATTGAGCGTGGCTTGGGTGTAGCCGGTCTGCGCGTCCCAGCCCAGAACGCGCTCCGCCACCAGTCCATAGAACGTCGGCTGCAAGCGCGCGGCGGCTACAAGCAGCGTGATCACGCGGCGCGAATTGCCTGCGCGCATGTAGGAGCGTGCCGCCCAGAACGCGGCGGCGGAACGAACGCCCATCTTCGTCGAGCCGACCTGCGCCAACGTCTCGAAATGCTGCGCGGCGACGTCGAATTTGCCCATGCGATAGGTCGCAAGGCCCGCGACCCAATCCAGCATCGGCGCCGATTGTCGGTCTATGGCGCTCACATTGCTGGTGATGCGGAAGGCATCGAAATCCTGGTTCTCGGCGAGATAGGACCAGGCCACTTTCTGCGCCAGACGCGCGGCGTCGGCGCCGGGAATACCTTGCGCGATGGCGGCGTTCATTTGCGCTTCGGCCTGCGCCGGCTGATCGTCTTTCACCGATGCCAGCATCTGCTGGAATGCGCTGCGCGCGATATCCGACGACAACGGCGGATCGCCCGGCGACGCTTCTTCGGATGTCCCGCCGCCAACGCTGCGCGGCGGCGATGCCGGCGAGGGGATGGTCGCCGTGAGACGCACACCGACCACGCGATGATGCCGCTTGATCGGAACGCTCGCACGCTTGATGCCAAGATCGTAAACGTCGCTCGCGATGCCCAGATCGTTGTACTGGTTCATCCAGTCCACGATTTCGGAAACGGATGTCCTGCCGGATTTGGGCGACAGGAAATGCTCGGCCTGCGCGTAACCCACGAGCGACTTGTCGCTGAGTTGTGCGACCAGTGCCTGGGCATCGGAAAAGTTCCCGCTGTCTTCGGCCGCGAAGATCTGGCGATAACGCTGCACGTCGTCCGGCGAAAGCACGGCAACGGATGCGGATTGTGCGACAGCCTGGGTTGCAGCCAACGCCGCAAAAGCGGCGGCGAGCAGAAGAGCGCGTTTCAAGCGTCCGGTTCCTTCGACACAATGGTGCAAATCGGCGATGCGTGAATCTACGCGGTCGCGCGCGCAGGCTCAAGTTTCTTTCAGTTGGCCGGGCCTTCGACTGTGATCCCTTGTGCGGCGAGTCGGTCCAGAAGGCCGTTGTTCCGCAACAGGTATCCGATATCCATGACAATTAAATTCTTGCCGGGTTGTCTCAAGGATTCGTTCACCGCATTCATCGCAAGTCCGACGATCTGGTCGCGGGCGCTGGCGAAGGTCTTGGTCTGCTCGAAGCAATTGTTCAGCTTTGCTTCCGAATAGTGCGCCTTGATGCCGGCGAGATCGCCTTTGGCCCATGCTTGCGCCGCGAGCTGTGCATTCGCGGACTGAACGTCGATATCGTCCAGCGCGTCCTTCATGCAGCGCTGCTGCGTTTGGGCCGACATGGTTTCGATTTCATCGGCGATCGGCAGCGCTTCGTAGACGGCAAGCGGTTTTGCCTTTGCATCCGCGTGATCTGCGATGCGTTCGACAAGCACTCCGGCGTCCTTTCCGTCCAAATGAGAAGCGGAGCGGAAGGTGTTCTCGAGATCGAGCGCGGCTATCGCGGCGAGATAATCGTCGTCTGCATCCACCTTCTTGTTCAGCTTCGTCATCCAGCTTTCGTAACGGGCGCGCAGGTCGCCAGGCAGGCTTGCGCGCAAGGTCTGACCATCCGGCTGCTTGATCTTGTGCATGCCGGTGATGAGGAACCACGACGTCTCGAAGAAGCCCGCGGTCAGGCGCGGCGGCAGATAGACCATGCGCGCACCGGTGATGATGTCGGTGAGAGGGCGCTGGTTCCAGTCGAGCGTTTTGGGCATCGGCGAAACCGTGCCGAGAATCCAGACGTCCGATCCGTTGCGCGAGATGTGCCAAAGCGCAGGCCCCGGATCGGCGGTAACAACAACCGTCTCGATGTTCGACCAATCCTGGACGGGCGCGGTTGGCGGAACCGACTGCGCCGCTGCGCTACCGGACAGCAGCAGCGCGGCAGCTACGATCCAATGCTTCAAGCAGCACCTTCGCGCGGCGGCAGGGCGAGATATTTGTCCTGGATCTGCAACAGATCGTGCCACGCCAATCGCTTGTGCGCGGGTTGGCGCAGCAGATAGGCGGGATGCAGCGTCGGCATCACCGGCACCATGCGGCCGTTCACATGATATTCGAGCCACTTGCCGCGCGTGGCCATGATGCCGTCCGTCTTGCCCATGACATTGCGCACGGCGACTGCACCGAGCAGTACGATCATGTCCGGATTCGCCAGATCAATGTGGCGGCGGAGGAACGGAATGCATTTGGCGACTTCGACGGGATCGGGATTGCGATTGTCCGGCGGCCGCCAGGGCAGCACGTTGATGATGTAGACGTTCTTCGTGCGATCGAGCCCGATGGGCGCGAGCATCTTGTCGAGCAGCTTGCCGGCGCGCCCGACGAAGGGCAGGCCCGCCTTGTCTTCGTCGCGGCCCGGCGCTTCGCCGATGCACAGGATACGCGCGCCGGGCGTGCCGTCCGCGAATACGGTGTTGGTCGCCAGCTTCTTCAGCGCGCAGCCGTCATAGGCTTCGAGCGCGGCCTTGAGTTCGGGCAGCGTGTTCGCGCGCGCCGCGATCTCCATCGCATTGCCGATGTCGTCGCCTTCGAGCGGCAACGCTGCCGGTGTTCGCGCTTGTTGCGCGAGCGTCGGTGCAGGACGCGCAGGTGTGAACGCGGGGCGTTGCGGCGCGGGCGCCGGACGATGGCCCGGTGCCGGTTGCAGATAGTCCGTCGGCTTCGGCGCGGGTTTCGCGGTCAGCCGATTGACCGGCTCGTCGCCCATGGCTTCGTCGGCGCCGGCATCGACCAGCCAGGCAAGCGCGGAGAGGGGATCAAGATCGGCCATTGCCGCTCTTATAGGATGCCGCTGGGGAGGTGGCGACCTGTCGGTTGACCCCGCCAAGGGGTGCGCCCCATAACAATCCCCAGCAAATCAGTGGAATAGCGGGATGGCCGAGGAAGTTCAGCGCGAGAGCATGGAATATGACGTCGTGATCGTGGGCGCGGGGCCGGCCGGCCTGAGCGCGGCGATCCGCCTGAAGCAGCTCGCGGCGGAGGCCGGGAAGGACGTCTCGGTCTGCGTTCTGGAGAAAGGCTCCGAGGTTGGCGCACACATCCTCTCCGGCGCGGTGATCGATCCGGTGGGCATCGAAGCGCTCGTTCCGGACTGGAAAGAGAAGGGTGCACCGATCGACACGCCGGTCACCGCCGACCGCTTCTACTTCCTGGGGCATTCCGGCTCGATCCGGTTGCCGGAGATCATGTTTCCGCCGCTGATGAGCAATCACGGCAATTACATCGTCAGTTTAAGCAACCTCTGTAAGTGGATGGGGCAGCAGGCAGAAGCGCTGGGCGTGGAGATCTATCCCGGCTTCCCGGCGGCGGACGTCGTCTACGGCGACAAAGGCGAGGTGCGCGGTGTCACCACCGGCGATCTCGGCGTTGCCAAGGACGGTCATCACAAGGACGGCTTCACGCCGGGCATGAACCTTCTGGGCAAATACACGCTGTTCGCGGAAGGCGCGCGCGGCTCCTGCTCCAAGCAGTTGATCAAGAAATTCGGACTGCACGAGGGCCACGATCCGCAGAAATTCGGCATCGGCCTGAAGGAGCTTTGGGAGCTGCCGAAGGACAAGCACAAGCGCGGTCTGGTGCTGCACACGATGGGCTGGCCGCTGGACAACAGCACGGGCGGCGGCCTGTTCATGTATCACTGGGGCGAGAATTTCTGTTCCATCGGATTCGTCGTCCATCTGAATTATTCCAACCCCTACATCTCGCCGTTCGACGAATTCCAGCGCGTGAAGCACCATCCGCTGATTAGCCAATATCTCGAAGGCGGCAAGCGCGTTGGTTATGGCGCGCGCGCGATCACCGAAGGCGGCGCGCAATCGGTGCCGACGCTGGCGTTCCCAGGCGGCGCACTGATCGGTTGCGCGGCGGGGTTCGTGAACTTGCCGCGCATCAAGGGCAGCCACAACGCGATCCTCACCGGCATGATGGGCGCCGAGTCCGCGTTCGCGGCGCTCGCCGCCGGCCGCGCCAACGACGTGCTCGAAGATTACGAACCAACGGTGAGAGCGAGCGTGGTCTGGAAGGACCTTTGGCGCGTCCGCAATGTGAAGCCGATGTGGTCCAAGCTCGGCAGCATCGTCTCCCTGCCGTTCATGGGGCTGGACATGTGGACCAACCAGCTCTTCGGCTTTTCCATCTTCGGGACGCTGCATCACACCAAGGCGGATTATCAGACGCTGAAGCACGCCTCGGAGTGCAAGCCCATTAATTATCCGAAACCTGACGGTGTTCTCAGCTTCGACAAACTTTCGTCAGTGTTTTTGTCCAATACTAACCACGAGGAGGACCAGCCGGTTCACCTTGTGCTGAAGGACCCGACTATTCCGATCCGGGTCAATCTGCCCGAATATGCCGAGCCTGCGCAGCGTTATTGCCCCGCAGGCGTTTATGAGGTGGTTCAGGAAGCGAACGGGCCCAGGTTCCAGATCAACGCGCAGAACTGCGTTCACTGCAAAACCTGCGATATCAAGGACCCGTCGCAGAACATCAATTGGGAAACGCCGGAGGGCGGCGGCGGTCCCAATTATACAAATATGTGAGGATCATTTTGCGCAAAGCGCTTCTGCTCTCGGCCGCCGTTCTGATCCTGTCGTTTTCCGTAGGCGCTCGTGCCAGCGTG
>JBQCJO010000304.1:0-2702 GCA_051952735.1 Rhizomicrobium sp. | reverse complement strand
CTGGAAGAGATCCTGCACAAGATCGATAGCGGTACGCGCGTCATCTATGTGCCGGGCAACCATGACGAAGTGCTGCGCGACTATTGCGGCCGCGAGATCGCGGGTGTTGAGTTGGTGCGGGAGACGGTGCATGAAACCGCGGACGGCCGCAGGCTTCTCATTATCCACGGCGACCAGTTCGACGGCGTGATCGCTTATGCGCGCTGGCTCGCTTTCCTTGGCGACTGGGCCTACACGCGCGCGCTGGAACTGAACGAGATCTGCGCCGCGGTGCGCAAGATGTTCGGCCTGCCCTACTGGTCGCTGTCCGCCTATCTGAAACAGAAGGTGAAGAATGCGGTCGAATTTATCTGCCGTTTCGAGACTGCCGTTATCGATGAAACGCTCGCGCGAGGCCTCGACGGCGTCGTGTGCGGTCATATTCATCACGCGGCGATCAAAACCGTCGACGGCATCCTCTACACCAACGACGGCGATTGGGTTGAAAGCTGCACCGCCCTCACCGAAGATGCCCGCGGACATCTGGAGATTCTCCACTGGGCACCTTCGCAAGCCGAGCCCGCGCCAGCCTTCGTCCCAGAACCCGCAGAAGGACTGGCCGTCCCAGCCTGAGGCTTTGACCGACGCGCTCCGCCATGAGCGCGTGATGATCGTCACCGATGCGTGGAAACCGCAGGTGAACGGTGTCGTCCGCACCATGGAAATCCTGGGCGAAGACCTGAAGGCGCTAGGGCACGAGGTGCGCTATGCGACGCCGGAAGGCCGCTTCACGATCCCGATGCCGACCTACAGGGAAATCCGGCTCGCGATCTTCCCGCGCAAAAGCCTGGAAAAGATGATCGCGGATTTCCAGCCGACGGCGATCCATATCGCGACCGAAGGCACGCTGGGCCTTTCCGCGCGCGCGATCTGCATCAAGCGCGATATCCCCTTCACCACGTCGTTCCACACCCGCTTCCCCGAATATGTGAAGGCGCGCTTTCCGTTCGTGCCGCTAGGCCTTGTCTATGGCTTTCTGCGCTGGTTCCACGGACCGGCGAAAGCGATGATGGTGGCCACGCCGTCGCTGCAGCATGAGATGGAGAGCCACGGCTTCCACAATCTCAAGATCTGGTCGCGCGGCGTCGATATAGAACAGTTCCGGCCGATCGCGGACGCAGCGCTGCCGTTCCCCAAGCCGATCTGGCTTTCGGTAGGCCGCATCGCCGTCGAGAAGAATCTCGAAGCGTTTCTCGCGCTCGATCTTCCCGGCACGAAGGTGATCGTGGGCGACGGGCCGGCGCGTGCGATGCTGGAACGGAAATATCCGGACGCGAAATTCCTCGGTCCCAAATTCGGCGAAGAACTCGTGCGGATCTACGCGGCCAGCGACGTGTTCGTGTTTCCCAGCAAGACCGATACGTTCGGACTGGTTCTGCTCGAAGCGCTCGCCTGCGGCACGCCGGTGGCGGCTTATCCGGTGCAGGGACCTCTCGACGTCATCGGCAATGCGCGCACCGGCGTGCTCGACAACGATCTGCACGCCGCGTGCATGCGTGCGCTGAAAATCTCGCGTGAGGAGGCGCGCGCGTTCGCGCTCACGCGCTCCTGGCGCGCCTGCACCGAACAGTTCCTCGCGAACCTGCCCTAATCGTTCTTTCCGATATTGACGATCACCGCGCCTGCGTTGCGGCGGCCCTTCACATAACCGAACGCGGCCCGCGCATCGGCAAGCGCGAACTGGGCCGCGATGCGCGGCGCGATCTCGCCTTGCACCGTCCAGGCGATGACATCGTTCAACGCCTGTTGCGCGTGCGTCGGGTCCGACTTCACGGTCAGCGGCGTATTGGCGGAGATGAGAGATGCGTCTCGCGCGTAAAGCGCGGACATGTTGATGCGCGGAATGCGGCCGCCTGCGAATCCCGACGAGATCACCCGGCCGCCGGGCGCGAGCGTGAGCAATGCCATCTCGAACGCATCGCCGCCAACCGGATCGAAAACGACATCGACCCCGACATTGTCCGTCAACGCCGCGACAGATTCTGAGAGCGGACGCGACGCGCTGTCGACGATCGCGTCGGCGCCGCGCTCGCCCGCCTCGCTCCCGCGCGACTCGCCGGTCGCCACGGCAATGACACGCGCACCCAGCTTCTTTGCGATTTCCACGGCGGCGAGGCCCGACTGCCCGCCCGCCCCCAGAACCAGCACAGTCTCTCCTGGCGCGAGCCGCGCACGCTCCCGCAGAGCCATCAGCGCCGCGCCATAAGCGACCGGCAATGCGGCGGCGAGCGAAAAGGACATGCCTTCGGGGATTGCGGCGCACAGTGCCGCCTTGGCGACGACGCCTTCGGCCAGACCGCCCCAATCCACAAAACCCGCGACCCGGTCGCCCGGTTTGAATCCCGCCACGTCGGGACCGACCGCCGCCACCAGCCCGGCGGCCTCCAGACCCGGAATGAACGGCAGTTCCGGGCGCGGGTGGCGCTCACCCGACAGCGCCGCAAGGTCTGCCAGGTGCACGCCGGCGGCCGCCACGCCGATCAGGATCTCGCCGGGACCGGGTGCCGGCGCCGTCACCTCTTCCGCCACCAGGGCATCGAGGCCGGACAGGCGCTGCGCGATGAGTGCTTTCATGGCTCCGACGGTGCCTTGACGGCGGAGGCGGCGCAACCGCCGCCGAACGCCGCGTTGCGAGGGCGCGAAGGCCCAAGTAAGAGGGAGCG
>JBQCJO010000303.1:0-5697 GCA_051952735.1 Rhizomicrobium sp. | reverse complement strand
TTCGTGCCGCTCGTCTCCTATGTCTGCATCGCGCTGTTCGCGCTCGCCGGCGCATCGCGCCGCCCGAAGATCGAAAACGCTCCCATCTCCGCCTGAGGTTTCCATGCGCAAGATTTTCGTTGCCGCTGCCGTACTTGCTTCGACTGTTGTAACCGCACAGGCCGCACCCGATCTGGCAAGCGACGTGAACGTTTTCATCGGCTCGACCAATGGCGGCAACACGTTCCCGGGCGCGACGCTGCCCTTTGGCATGGTGGGCTTCAGTCCGGAGGAAGCGCCGCTGCCGGGCAAGAGCTATCCCATCGCCGCGCCGGGCGGATACGAGTGGCGCGCGAACGGCATCAAAGGTTTCGCGCTTACGCATCTTTCCGGCACGGGCTGCACCGGCGCCAGCGGTGACATTCCGATCATGCCGGTGACGCGGCCGGTGGAAATCTCGCCCTCCGCCGACGACAGCTTCAGCATGTATTCAAGCTGGTTCAGCCACGACGAGGAACAGGCGTCGCCCGGCTATTACAAAGTCGCGCTCGACAATGGCGTGACGACCGAACTCAGCGCCACCTTGCGCACCGGCATCGCGCGCTTCACCTGGGCGAAAGACAAGGACGCCAATCTTCTCTTCCGCACATCGGATTCCGAAGTCGGCAGTAGCGATGCGTCGGTGAAACTCGATCCAGACAAGCGCGAAGTCACCGGCTCCGTCACCAGCGGCAATTTCTGCGGCTATCTCTCGCCGGACCGCCGCGAAAGTTACTACACGCTCTATTTTGTCGCCGAATTCGACCAGCCCTTCACCGCTGGCGGTGGCTGGCACGACATGGACGTCACAAAGGGCGCGCGCGAAGCCCATGGCGGAACGACCTATGGCGACCGCGGCCATCCGCCGGGGCGAAAGGGCAGCGGCGCATGGATCAGCTTCGATCCCGCAAAAACGCCCGTGGTGAACATGCGCGTCGGCATCTCTTATGTGAGCCTCGCCAACGCGCGCGCGAACCTGCAGGCGGAAGCGCCGCAGGGCACGACGCTGGAAAGCGTGCGCGATGCGGCGCGCAAGGCGTGGAACGCAAAGCTCAATCAGATTGCCGTGAAAGGCGGAACGAAGGACGAGAGGGCCGTGTTCTACACGGCGCTCTATCATGTGCTGCTGGGCGAAAACACATACAGCGATGCGGACGGTTCCTATGTCGGCTTCGACAAGCAGGTGCACAAGGTCGCGCCCGGGCATATCCAGTACGCGAACTTCTCCGGCTGGGACGTCTATCGCTCGCAGCTTTCGCTTGTGACATGGCTCGATCCGCATATCGGCTCCGACATCGCGCAATCGCTCTATAATCAAGCCAGCCAGAACAACGGCGTGTGGGACCGCTGGACGCATCTCACCGGCGCGACCAGCGTGATGAACGGCGATCCGTCGCCACCCATGATCGCTGCGATCTACAATTTCGGCGGCCATGATTTCGATGTGAAAGGTGCCTACGCCTCGCTGCTCAAGGCCGCTACGACACCCACCGCGCTCGATCTCAGCCATCGCGGCTGTGGCGTGCAATGCGTGGGCGAGCGCCCTGGCCTCGATCAATGGCTGAAGCTGCACTACATGCCCGTCGGCTCGCCGGGATGGGGCAGCGCAGCGGATACGCTGGAGCTAACGGCAGCGGATTTCGGCGTCTCACAACTCGCGACGATCAATGGTGACACGGAAAACGCCAAGCTGTTCCAAAACCGCGCAGGCTGGTGGCGCAATCTGTTCAACCCCGCCACCGGCTACATTCAGCCGCGCAACGCGGACGGAAGCTGGAAGCCGGTCGATTTCAATGTCGAGAACGATGACGACTACGTCGAAGGTTCCGGCGCACAATATCTCTGGATGGTGCCATTCGATCCGGAAGGCCTGTTCGAAAAAATGGGCGGCCACGAAAAAGCCGCCGCGCGCATGGATCGTTTTTTCTACAATCAAGACGGCAGCCTTGCGGTGACGAAGTCCGGTGGCTCGCACGCCGAACTCGATAACGAACCCTCCATCGCTTCGCCCTGGCTCTATGACTTCGTGGGCACGCCATGGAAGACGCAGGAAGTCGTGCGGGCGGCGATGAAGCAGATATGGACCAACGCGCCGAACGGCATCTCCGGCAATGACGATCTGGGCGAGATGTCGTCCTGGTATGTGTGGGCGGCGCTCGGCATGTATCCGCTTTATCCCGGCCGGACCGAACTGGTGCTCGGAAGCCCGCTCTTCGAAGAGGCGATGATCACCGGCGCCGCCGGTGTTCACACCACGATCCGCGCGAAAGGCGCAGGCATGGACGCGCCCTACATCGCGTCCCTCTCGGTAAACGGAAAGCCGAGCGGCCAAGCATGGCTCCCGGCGTCCTTTGTCTCCACCGGCGGTACGCTGGACTACACGCTATCTAAGACGCCGCAGAAGGCATGGGGCGCGAAACCGGAAGACGCGCCGCCGTCGTTCGGGCCGGAAAAGTGAGTGCGTGGGAGCCGAATGGCTGGGGGACTAGGATTCGAACCTAGACAACCAGAGTCAGAGTCTGGGGTCCTACCGTTAGACGATCCCCCAACGGTGGCCGCCCGTTTATACGAGCCGTCCGGGCCTTTCAAGCCGTTGATTTTACCCGCAATGCCAGGGCCTTGGGGCCGTCCTAGGCCGCGTCGCGATCCGTGCGCCAGGCGGGCAGGCCCGCGCCGATATCGAGAAATGCGGTCGCCGTCGCCCGGTCGAGGGAGACCATCGCCAGATCGGTGGGCACATCGCAGACCTGTCCGCGGCTGTAAACGGCGAGCACGATGATTTGCGGCGGTCCCTCCTTGCGCCAAAGCGGCAGCGCGGTGACTTCCAGCGATTTGAACAGCCCGCGTTGATAATGGATGCCCAGCACCTGCCATAGTCCGCAGGGATGGCGCACCAGCGTCTGCAGTCTCTGCTCCGATGTGGCGCGCATATGCGCGGGCACATAGTGGAAGTAGTCCTGGCCGACCACCGGAAAGGGGATACGCTCGCGAATGCGTTCGCCCACAACACACACGCGAGATGCCGGCGGCGTGCCGGGCATGATGTCGAGCAGCCCGATGTCCGGCAGCATCTTCTTGAAGCCGTGCAGCGACAACGCGCCCTTGTCGGGCACCGTGCCGTCTTTCGGCAAGGCCCGCCAGGCCGCCTCGAAGGCGAGGCTGTCTCTGGTGCGCTGCTGTGACAGCACGTCCGGATCTCTGACCAGCGCGTTCAAACCGATTCCTTTCCAGCCCTTGCGCAATCCTGCGGACGCGACACTTTCAACTTGGTTGCGCAATACTGGTCTTTACTGTGGGTTTCTTCGTTAATCTTGGTGTGGCGCCCGGGTTCCTTATCACGCGCATGACAGGTAAGTTCGAATTTTCGCGATTGTGAAAAGAAACGGCATGGGTCGAGATTCCGGGAGAGGGCCTTCGGGGCGGGGCGATGTTCTGCGTACGCGGGTGAAGACCTCCAAGCGGCGCACAGCGTCATCCAATCGCTGGCTCGAGCGGCAGTTGAACGATCCCTATGTGCGCGAAGCCAAGAGCAAAGGCTATCGCAGCCGCGCGGCGTTCAAGCTGCTGGAGCTGGATTCCAAATTTCACTTCCTGAAGAAAGGCGCGCGCGTGCTCGATCTCGGCGCTGCGCCGGGCGGCTGGAGCCAGGTGGCAGCGGCGCGTGTCGGCGATACGGGCAAAGTCGTCGGTGCGGACGTGCTGGAGATGGAACCCATTCCCGGTGTCGAGATTTTCCTCGCCGATCTCACCGATCCGGATGTGCCTGCGATGCTGAAGAACGCACTCGGCGGCCCCGCCGATCTGGTGCTGACCGACATGGCCGCGCCGACGGTCGGCCATCGCGCGACAGACCATCTGCGCACCCTGGCGTTGTTCGAGATCGCGCTCGATGTCGCGGAAGACACGCTGAAGCCCGGCGGCGCGTTCGTGGGCAAGGTATTCCGCGGCGGTGCAACAGGCGATCTGCTGGCGCGCATCAAGAAGATGTTCGCCGACGTGAAGCATGTGAAGCCGCCGGCGAGCCGGGCGGAATCGGTCGAACTCTATTTGGTCGCCACGGGATTCCGGGGGTAGAGTTTCCAGAATCGGGGACGGCAAAAATAAGTCGAAGGGGAGATTCCATGCACGCTTTCGTCGCCAGCATTGGGCTGGTTGTCCTTGTCGCGGCTGCCGCCGCGCCCGCCCATGCCGCCGCCAAGGCGCAAAGCGCAGATGCGCAGTTCAGGGCGCTCTATACGAAAGAATGGAAATGGCGTCAGGACCAATTCCCCGGCGGTGAAGACGACGGCCATAAAGGCATCGTCGACCATCTGCCCAAGGTCGATCCTGCGACGCAGGATGCCCGTCAACATTATTGGGAAGACGTGCTCAAGCAGGCGAAAGCCATTCCGCGCAACAAGCTCTCGCCCAAGGAGCAGGTGAACTACGACGTCTACATCCCGCAGATCGAAGTTCTGATCGCGGACCAGAAATTCCGCACCTATGAGATGCCGGCCAATTCGGACACCACCTTCTGGACCGATCTCGGCTACACCGCGCGCAGCGATTTCAAGACCGAGCAGGACTACAAGAACTGGATAGCGCAGATGCGCGAGGTGCCGCGCTATTTTCACGAGCAGATGGACGAGATGCGCGCGGGCCTCAAGCGCGGCTTCACGCCGCCGCAGGTGACGCTGCAGGGCCGCGACGGCTCCATCACCAATGTGACCAACGCGACGCCGGAAGCTTCGCTCTTCTATGAGCCGTTCAAGACCATGAACGGCAGCGTGCCGGCAGACCGGCAGGCGGCGTTGCGCGCGCAAGCGGTAACCGTGATCCGCGACACCGTGCAGCCGGCCTATCGTGAGTTGCTCAAGTTTTGGAACGAGGAATACGTCCCCGGCGCGCGCAAGACACTGGCGGCGGACGATCTGCCGGACGGCAAGGCGTTCTATCGCCAGCAGATCATCGAATACACCACGCTCGACATGACACCGGAGCAGATTCATCAGATCGGCGTGGACGAAGTCGCCAAGCTGCACCAGCAGATGGTCGACGTGATGAAGTCCACTGGCTTCAAGGGCGACTTCGCTGCGTTCCAGGAGTTCCTGCGCACCGATCCGCAGTTCTACGCGAAGACGCCGCAGGAACTTCTCAACAAGGCTGCGTGGATCGCCAAGGAGTTCGATGGCAAGGCTTCGCAATATTTCGGCCTGCTGCCGCGCGGACGTTTTGCGATCAAGCCGGTGCCGGACGATCTGGCGCCGTTCTACACCTCGGGCCGCGGCGGACCGGGCGTCTATCTCGTGAACACCTACGACCTCCCGCACCGCCCGCTGTTCAATCTGCGTCCGCTGACCTTGCATGAATCCGCGCCGGGCCACGCCTTCCAGATGCCGCTCGCGGCGGAAGACAAGTCGCTGCCGGATTTCCGCCGCTACACGTACATCTCCGCGTATGGTGAAGGCTGGGCGCTCTATTGCGAATATCTCGGCCAGGAAATGGGCATGTACCCCACCGCCTATGACCAGTTCGGCTATCTCGGCTGGCAGATCTGGCGCGCGGTGCGGCTCGTCGTCGATACCGGAATCCACAGCCAGGGTTGGACGCGCCAACAGGCCATCGACTACATGCGCCAGTACACCGCGCTGCCCGATCATGAGATCGAAACCGAAGTGGATCGCTACATCGCGTGGCCCG
>JBQCJO010000302.1:0-8647 GCA_051952735.1 Rhizomicrobium sp. | reverse complement strand
ACGTGCCGCCCATGTCGAAGCCGATGGCGTGTGAGAAGCCCGCATCGCGCGCCGTCTCCGCCATGCCGACCACGCCGCCAGCCGGCCCCGACACGATCGCATCCTTGCCGCGAAAGAAATCCGGCGCGGCCAATCCGCCGTTCGACGTCATGAAATAAAGCCGCGTGCCGCCCAGCGCGCGTGAAATGCGGTCCGCATAGCGCGACAACACCGGCGACAGATAGGCATCCGCCACCGTGGTATCGCCGCGCGAGACATATTTCATCAGCGGCACGGTGTCGTAACTCACCGACACCTGCTCGAAACCGGCGTCGCGCGCGATCTGCGCCGCGCGCGCCTCATGCGCGGGATAGCGATAGCCATGCAGGAACACGATGGCGCAGGCGTCGATGCCGTCCCTGCGCGCCGCCTCCAGATCGCGCCGCAAGCGGGCTTCATCCAGCGCGGCCAGAACCTCGCCCTCGGCCGTGACGCGCTCATCCGCTTCGATGACGCGCTCATAGAGCATGTCCGGCAGTTCGATGTTCAGCGCGAACAGCTTGGGCCGGTGCTGGTAGCCGATGCGGAGTTGATCGCGCAGCCCGCGCGTCGTTATCAGAACGGTGCGCTCGCCGCCCCGCGTCAGCAGCGCATTGGTCGCCACCGTGGTTCCCATGCGCACTTCGGCGATCTTGTCCGCCGGGATGGGCGCATAGGTCGGAACGCCCACGCAACGGCGGATGCCTTCCAGCGCCGCGTCGTCATAAGTCGGATTTTCGGAGAGAAGCTTGTGGCTCGTCAGCGTTCCATCGGGCGCTTGCGCCACCACATCGGTGAACGTGCCGCCTCTATCAATAAAGAATTTCCACTGCTTCATCTGGCCCGTCGCAATTCCGCCGAGATTGGCTTATCCCCTTCGCCCATGTCCATCTGGGGAAAATTGGGCGGTGCGGCGGCAGGCTTCCTGGCCGGCGGTCCCATCGGCGCATTGGCCGGTGCGTTCGCGGGCCATGTGCTGTTCGATCGCACGGGTTTCATGGTGGAGCGGCCGGATGAGCCGGGTGTCGCCTTCACCATCGCCATCATCGCGCTGGGCGCCAAGCTCGCGATGGCGGACGGCACCGTCACGCGCGACGAGGAAGAGGCGTTCAGCCGCGTCTTCCGCGTGCCGGCATCGGAGCAGGCCAACGTCAAGCGCATCTTCGATCTGGCGCGACGCGACACCGCGGGCTACGACGCCTATGCCGCGCAGATCGCCGCCATGTTCCGCACCAGTCCCGGCGTGCTGGAAGACGTGATGGACGGGTTGTTCGAAATCGCCAAGGCCGACGGCGTGTTTCATCCCGGCGAAGCGCGCCTGATGGAGCATGTGGCGGAGATCTTCGGCTTCTCCCCGAACGTTTATCGCCGCATCCGCGCGTCGCACTTCGTGGACTCGTCCGATCCTTATGTGATCCTCGGAATTTCCTACGAAGCCGGCGAAGACGAGATCAAGCACACCTATCGCCTGCTGGTGAAGGAGAATCATCCGGACAGCCTCATCGGCCGCGGCGTGCCGCCCGAATTCGTCCAGCTCGCCACCGACAAGCTGGCGGCGATCAACGCCGCTTACGAGACGATCCGCAAGGAACGCGATATAAGATAAGCGCGAATTTGGGGTGGCACGCGCATGGGCGAACTCAATCTCGAACCGTGGCACGACTTCTATGTGATGATGGGCGGCAGCGGCGGGGCGCTGGTGGGCGCGACCTTTGTGGTGGCCACGCTCGCAGGCAACATCGAAAAGCGCGCCATCGGCATCAAGGGATTCATCACGCCGGCCACCGTGCATCTGGGTAGCGTGGTTGTGGCCTCTGCCATCCTCATGGTGCCGACATTGAGCGCGCTGTTCCTCGCGCTCCTGCTGGGCATCGGCGGATTGGCCGGATTGGTTTATGGCATCGTCGTTTATTTCCGCGTCACCACGCTGAAGATCGATGTCATCGACCGCTGCTGGTACTGCATCTTTCCGGTGCTGATGTATGCGTTGCTCGGCGTGTCGGCGGCGCTCGTCTTCCTGAAAGACATCGCCGTCGGGCTGGAATTGATCGCGGCGGCGCTGGTGGCGCTGCTTATCATCGGCATGCGCAATGCGTGGGACATGGCGACTTTCATGATCCTCGGCGGACCGGGCGCCGCAGACAACGAACCCACCAAGCGATGAGCGATCCCCAAGACGATCGCGACCAAGAAGATGCCGAGCGTCATCGCATGCTGGTGATGATCGGTGTGGGTATCCTGATTGTGGTCATCGGCGGCTGGCTGATGTTCGCAATCCGCGGCTATCTCGATCAGGAGCGCTGCCGCATCGAAGGCCACCGCTATTGCGACGGCCCGCCCATCGAGATCAGCCGCTGAACGCTGTCACGCAACCGTCGCGCAACTGCAATAATCGTCGTCCCGGTTCTTCCGGGAGACTCCCATGCGAAGGTTGATTGCGCTTGCTCTGCCGCTCCTCTTTCTGGTTGGCCCGGCCGATGCGAGCTGGAAATTCCCCACGCGCGTCCGTTACGAAGTGGGCAGCGGTTTCACGCCCTGGGCGAACGCCAATGTCCTCTTCGTCACCGGCAACGAACTCAACCGCGTCGCCACCAACACGCAGCTTCGTCCGGCGGAAGCCCGCTTCGCCGTGATCCCGATGACGGACGGCGAATTGAATATCGTGCGCCTCTCCGGCTTCGTCGCCTGCGGTTCGGCCTTCACCGCCGATTGCATCCCCGGCGGGCGCGCGGACGGCTTCGACGGCAAGGGCCGACACTGGCAACTCTGCACCCATGCGAAGTGCGACTGAGGAAAAACAATATATTTCAGTGGCTTATCGAATAATCATCAAAATATGATGATTGCTCTTGACGCTTTCGCATCGAGTCATCAAATATTGATGGCAAGATGATGTGGCTCAAGGGAGGGCCGACGATGAGCAAATTCGGTGTTGGTGTGGGCGATGAATTCCCCATCGACGACAACAATAACAACAGCGGTCGCGAGCAAGCGCAGTCGCAGGACGACCGCGCGGAATTCGAAGAGTGGAAGCGCCGCCGCGACGCGCATCGCGCGCAACGCGAAGAATGGCGCCGCCAGCGCGAGGAATGGAAAGAGCGCAAGCGCGCCTTCAAGGAGCGCGTGCGCCAGGCGGCGCGTGAAACCTTCGGTGAAGGTCACGACGATCATCACTATGGCTATCGCGGAGACTGGAGGTCCGATGGCCGTCGCCATCGGGGCGGCTTTCCCTTTCTGGTTTGGCCGGCGGTGGGGCTGCTGATCCCGGTTCTGATCATCGCTACCCTGATCGCGATCATCGCGGCGGTGTTCAAATCGCCCTTCGTGTTTCTGGGGCTGATCGTGTTGGGCTTCTTTATCTTCGCCCACCGCCACCATCACCACCACCATCGCGGCGACTATTACGATCGCGGCTACGACTTCGATCTGAAGCCGTCGTCACCGCCGAACAATGGCGGCGCGATTGTTACGCCGCCGCCGCCCGCGGCTCCGGCCGGAAAGTGAGTACGACATGAGACATGGTCACCGCCGCTATTACAAACAGGCGGCCGCCGAAGCGATGCGCGCTGCGGCGCAGGCGATGGAATCCGGCGCGGACGAAGTGACCGGCCGCACCACCACCCGCGTGCAGCTCGAGATGCCGCCGCAGGCGATGGACCGGCTGACGCGGCTGAAGGAAAAGACCGAAGCCGCGTCCTACGCCGAAGTCATCCGCAACGCGCTTCGTCTTTATGAAGCGCTGGTGGACGAGCATGAGAAAGGCGCGGAGTTTTCCCTGAAGCGCGCCGACGGCGAAACTGTCGCTTACAAAATCTTCGTCTGATGGCCGTGCGCAATGGATAGGCAGGATCAAAACGCCGGCATCTTGGGCTCGCTGCAGAACTTCGTGCTGCGCAAGGGCCGCCGCGTGTGGCCGCTCACGGTCACGGCGAAGACGCCGATCGCGCCGCGCATGGTGCGCGTGGAATTCTCCGGTCCCGATCTGGACGAACTGATCTGGACGCGCGGGCAGGATGTCGTTCTGGAGCTCCCCACCCAGGACGGCATCTCGCGCCGCCACTACACCATCCGTTCGCACGATCCCAAGGCGCGCACGCTCGCCATCGACTTCGTCCTGCATGGCGAAGGCGCCAGCGGGCCGTGGCTGGAGGCGCTGAAGCCCGGCGATTTCGTGAATGCTGTCGGCCCACGCGGCCACACTTATCTGCGCCCCGCCGATTGGCATCTCTTCACCGGCGATGAAACCTGCATCCCCGGCATCTTCGCGATGCTGGAAAGCCTGCCGCACAACGCGCAGGGTTTCGCCTTCATCGAAGTGGACAGCGAAGCGGATATCGTTCCGCTCCAGACCCACGCCCAAATCACATGGCTGTTCCGCCATGGCGTGAAAGCCGGGCCGAACGGCCTTTTCTATGATGCGGTGGAAAAGTTCGATTTTCCGCAAGGCAGCGGCTTCGCCTATATTATCGGCGAGACAAGCAATGTGCGGACGCTTCGCCATCGTTTGCTCGATCGCGGTTTTCCGCGCGACCGCATCGCCGCCGAAGGCTATTGGCGTCCGGGCCGCGTGGGCGGACACGATCACGTTTGAAGTTTTCACGGTGAACCAAGAGGGCAGGGCTTTGCGCATCGTCGAATGTCCATCCCCCAATCACGATGAGCGCAACGCGCCCATCGACATGCTGGTGCTACATTACACCGGCATGAAGACGGGCGAGGAAGCGCTGGCGCGGCTGTGCGATCCTGCCGCCAAAGTCTCCGCGCATTACACCATCGACCGCGACGGCCGCATTTATCGCCATGTCGCGGAAGAGCGCCGCGCCTGGCATGCGGGCGTGTCGTACTGGGCGGGCGAGCGCAATGTGAACGCGCGCTCCATCGGCATCGAGATCGTCAATCCGGGTCACGAATTCGGCTATGTGCCGTTCACCGATCCGCAGATCGCATCCTTGATTGACCTGTCGCGCGGAATCTTCGCGCGCCATCCCATTCCGCCCGCTCGCGTGGTGGCGCATAGCGACGTCGCGCCCGCGCGCAAGGAAGATCCGGGCGAGCTGTTTCCGTGGAAGAGTCTCGCCGAATACGGCATTGGTGTTTGGCCCGCCGGCGGTTTCCACGCGCTCACCGAACCCTTCGAGAAAGCGCTGGCGCGTTTCGGCTACGGTCTCGCGCCGGAAGTGGATGTGCCGTCGGAGAAAGTCGTCATCGCCTTCCAGCGCCACTTCCGCACGGCGAAGCTGGACGGCGTGTGGGATGAAGAGTGCGGCCGCATTCTCGCGGACCTGCTGGAACAGTCAAACGCAAAAGTGCCGACCGGAAGCAAAACAAACGCCTAAAGCGTCTTTGCCTCCAAACAATACTTGAATAGACTTGTCGCGATTTGGCCGGGGGGCTTGATTGCGAAATACAACGATTGGCTTTTTGATTTCTGTCCTTACCGTCACCGGCTATTGCGCCGCGGCCAATGCGGACGACATCCCAACTTATCAAACGCTGACATGCGAGAAGGATTGCCCGGTTTTCAAGCCGGCGGTGGCGCTCAATGCTCCGCAGCCCAGATATCCTCTTGTCTATACCGGCATGGAAGGCCTTTACGTCGAATCTCTCGTCGAGGTTCGTTTCACGGTCGCCACGAACGGCACCGTGAAAAACGCCGCCATAGAAAGGCTGGTCGGCCCGAGCAGCTTTCAGGACAGCGTTCTGGAGGCCGTCAACGGGTGGACATTCCAACCGGCGACCGAAGACGGGCGGCCGGTCGAGCAGAACCTGCGCCGGCGGTTCGTCTTTAGAATAAAGAACCCGGAGGTAGGCGCCCGGACCGAAGTCGTGGCGGCTTATCACAAGGCCATGACGCTCTTAGGCGACAACAAGCTGGATGAGGCGGCAGCTGTTTTTCAGACGGTTCTGGCCAAGCCCGAACTCAATTTCTATGAGCGCTGCATGGTTTCCTTTGCATTGGCCAATATCTACGCCATGCAGAAAAAATTTCCGGAGGGTCTCAGCCTGATCAAGGATGCGACAATCGACGACGGCAAGCTTCTGGGCAAAAGCACGCAGGAAAAGGCGCTCCGGATGCGCGTGCGTCTTGAAGCGGCCAACGGCAATTTTTCCGAAGCGTTCGCCTGGTTCGATATTCTGAAGGCGCATGCTGATATCGCTGCCACGGATCCGGACGCGAAGCTGATCGAAAGCATGCACGCAGCGATTAACTCGCCCAAGCCCCTGGCGATCGCCGCCGTGACACTCCCCGCGAAGACGTCACCGGAGGCCGGCGGCGGCATTTGGCAACACACGCTTGTGAAGCGCAGCTTCGGCTTTGGAGGCATCGACGGCCATCTGACCGTGTTCGATTTGCGGTGCAAGGCGCATGGAATTGAATCGGCCGTCAGCGATGCGGCGCGCTGGACCGTTCCGAAAAGCTGGACGGATTGCGAAATCTATGTCGCGGGTCCGCCGGGAACGAAATTCCAATTCCTCGAAGCCGATGTGGCTGCCAACTGACACCGCCTTGCGCGCGGCCATCAATGTGCGAAACGGTCGCCCTGCCTAGCCGCCATGCGAAAGTGACGGTGGCCGCGGCGGGATCGCGGCGCCTATTCTCGGCCTATGCCCAGCGCCGTCTCCCTCGCCGAAAAGCTCGGCACCTTCTCCGACACCTGGTCGCCGAAGATCGTCGCGGCCTTTAACGGCCATGATGTGATGGTCGTGAAGGTGAAAGGCGAATTCGTCTGGCATTCACATCCCGACACCGACGATTTCTTCTTCGTGCTGAAGGGCAACATCGTGATCCAGATGCGCGAGGGCGATGTGCGCCTTGGCCCGGGCGATCTTTATGTCGTGCCCAAGGGCGTGGAGCATCGCCCGGTCGCGAAAGAAGAAGCGCATCTGCTTCTCATCGAGCCCAGCGGCACGCCCAACACCGGCGATGCGGCCACCGCCGTCGTCAAGGAAACGATCTGATGAAAACCATCGGCATGATCGGCGGCATGAGCTGGGAAAGCTCGTCTGTCTATTACCAGCTCATCAACCGCGAGGTGCAGAAGCGCCTGGGCGGTGTGCATTCCGGGCAGTCGCTGATGTATTCCGTCGATTTCGGCGAGATGGAGAAGATGCAGCGCGAAGGCCGCTGGGACGACGCCACGCGCGCGCTGGAAGATGTCGGCCGCGCGCTCGCCAAGGGCGGCGCCGAGTTCATCATGATCTGCTGCAACACCATGCACCGCATGGCCGACGAGGTGGAGAAGGCGGCGGGCCTGCCGCTCCTGCATATCGCCGATCCCTTGGGCCGCGCGATCAAGCGCGACGGTTTTCAGCGTGTGGGCCTCATCGGCTCCATTCATACGATGGAAGACGGCCGCATCATCTCGGACCGGCTCGCGCGCAAATTCGGGCTGGAGGTGCTGACGCCGGACGAAGCCGACCGCCACACGCTTCACCGCATCATCATCGATGAGCTATGCCGCGGCAATTTCAACGACGCGTCGCGCGCCGTCTGCACCGCGATCATGGAGAAAATGGTGCGCCGTGGCGCGCAAGGCGTCATTCTCGGCTGCACCGAATTTCCGATTTTGCTGAAAGCCGAGCACGCGAGCGTCCCGCTCTACGATACTGCCACGCTACACGCGCTGTCGGCTGTCGATATCGCCTTGTCCTGAACGAATATTATATTGTGGCAACCGACGTCTATCGATTCGGAGGTTGTCATCGATTTCTGGAATCACTTCGATATCGCAACGCGAGGCGCACTGATCGGTGCGATTGCGACCGCAGCAGCGAGCTTTCTAGCTCTCTTGGGAGTTGGCTGGCAGATTGCCAGACAGGCCAAAATTGCAATCGAGCAGAATAGAGATAGCGAGCGACTAAAACTGAAGCTGTCAATTTATGAAACGATCACCCTTAAGAGTCAGGAAGCGTTGAATTCTTCAAATTCTTTCCAGGGATATATGAACGTCTTCAATGCTCAAGCTCGTGTTTCGCATAGAGCGCTTGCTAGCGGTGAAGATTATTTAGTTCCCGCAGCCGACGTGATGGTATTGATTCAGAAAAAGGTGGCTGCCGCACAAAAGATGACCGAGCTGCGTCAGCTAATATCCAGATGGATGATCGTGGATCCGAGACTCGATCTTTTTGCGTTGGGTCTGGAGGTGGCTAGTAACGATCTCGACTGGGCTTACGAGAAATATCAAAAACTAGCGTTCTTAATCATGCCCGCGCCACACAACGCCGGCGCTTCGGCCGAGCTCATTAAGTGGCAACCCCCAAGCGACGAGGCTATAAGGCTGCTCGATGTAGTGTCTAAAGAAATGCAAGACGCTTGGCTTACACAGCTTGCTTTCGTGCAAGACTTTCAATTGGAGATGCAGAATCTTCTCTTGAAGGATTTGTTCAATAGAAGGCTACCGCCGCGCACACCTGACGATCCAAAGGCAATTGTTTTGCGGATGGACTTCTACGACGAACTAAAGGCCCTTCTTCGGAAAAGAGCCGGATACTCGCTATAGAGTTACAGACCTTAGCAAAGAAGCGTTGATACCGCTTAAATGCTGAAAGCCGAGCACGCGAGCGTCCCGCTCTACGATACTGCCACGCTACACGCGCTGTCGGCTGTCGATATCGCCTTGTCCTGAAC
>JBQCJO010000301.1:0-3868 GCA_051952735.1 Rhizomicrobium sp. | reverse complement strand
ATGGTGTCGCTGTCCTGATGGCTCAGGTTCAGGTGGGGATGCGCGTCGAACAGATTGTCGGCGAACAGCGCCACGTTGAAGTCGCCGAAGGTCATGCCCGCACGGATCTGCACCACGTTCGTCTCCGGCTCGCCCACCAGCGCGGGATCGAAGGACGACACGTTGCCATAGACCGGATCGACGAACGGATCGCGCGACGGCGTTACGCCCGTTTCCTTGCTGGCGAACTGGTAGTCCACGCGGAAGAACGCGTCATGCGCCATCACATTGGTGTTGTATTGCGCACCCAGCGAGAACTGACACGGATTGCCCGGCAGCTTGTCGCCCTTGCGTGCCAGGAGCAGGCCGCCCGCCACCGCCGTCGAGGTGTAATGCGCGTCGGTGTAGCCGAGGCTGAAGTCCAGATCGAGGTTGTCGGTCAGCAGCCACTCGCCCTGCAGGTCGAAGCCCTTGCTCTCCGCATCGCCCTGGTTGGTGGTGTATTTGAAGCCGCAGGACGGCAGATAGTTGTCCTGCTGGATGTTCTTCCACTTCAGATAATAGATGCTGCCGGCCACCTGCAGATTGCCGTTCAGGAACTTGTCCTTCGATCCGGCTTCATAGCTCGTCACCGTGTCGGAGTTGTAAGCGCCGGGAGAAACCGACAGTTCGGTGCACGCGCCCACCGGGAAGGGCGGGTTGGCGCCGCCGATGCGATATCCCTTGGCGACGGTGGCATAGACCATGTCATCGTCGTTGATCTGCCAGGTGACATTGCCCATCGGCGTGAACGGCGTTTCGTTCTGCTTGCCGCTGTTGCCGGTCAGCGGGCCGAAGTTCTGCGCGCCGTCGGAGAAGTTGCTGAAGTCGAAATGCGTCCTGGCGACGCGCGCGCCGGCCTGCACCTTCACGCTGTCGGTGACCGCGTAGGTGATGTTCGCGAAGCCCGCGAGCTGCCGCTCATGGCCCTGCGTGTGGTTGATGTAGTCGTCGCCGTTCGGCAGCAAGCCTTCGCACCAGATGTCGAGGATCGGGACGCCGGTGGGCGGCGTGTTGCACGAGCCCGATGCCGGCGGTTCACCCCACAGATAGGCGGTGAGCGCGGGGAGCTGCGGATCGTTGATCTCTTCGATGCTGAGCTGGCTCTGGTGCGAATAGAACGCGCCCACCACCCAGGTGAAGCGCGAGTCCGGATCGTTGGATTGCAGGCGAACTTCCTGCGTGAAGTTGCGCTGGGTGTTGGTGACGACGTTGCTGGACTGGTAGTGCCCGAAGCCCGGCAGGTCGATACTCGCCGCGCCAAGCAGCGGCGCGCCGACGAAGGTCGGGTCGATGGCGATCTGCGCCGCGTTCTGGCCGCAGATGCTGGCGCCGACGCACGGCGTCGCATAGTCGATCGGAATGACGCCGGTGGTCACGCTCTGCTGGAAGTAGGAGAGATTGTAGAGCGTGCCGCTGTAATCCTGCAGCGTCTGCTTGCGGTCGAAATAGGACGTGTTGGAGATCAGCTCCGCGCCGCCCACGTTCCAGTCGATCTTCAATGCCGGCAGGGTGAAGCGGTCACGATCACCCATCAATTCGGGCGTCGCGGTGACGAAGCGGCCTGCGCCGGGATCGGAAAGGCCGACCCAATATTCGTCGTCATTGTGCACGCGGCGGTTCTGATAGAACACGCTCGGCGTGATGGTAATGTCCGACGTTGGTTCCCAGGTCAGCGCGCCGCGCAGCACCAGCGTCTGCGAATGGTTCGAGTTCTTGTCGATCGTGGCGCCCGTCAGATAATTGACGTGGTCGATGTAGCCACCGTCGCGCCGCCACCAGCCACTGACGCGGAAGCCCAGCTTGTTCTCGATCAGCGGGCCGCCGACGGCGAGGCCGCCTTCATAGCTCGGCGCGCCGTAGTGGGTGAACGAAAGCTCCGTCTTTCCATAGACGTTGAAGTCGGTGAGGCTGGGCGTCGGCGAGATGTAGCGCACCGTGCCGCCTTCGGAGCCCGCGCCGAACAGCGTGCCTTGCGGTCCGCGCAGAACTTCCACGCGCTCCAGGTCGAACACCGCCGGCAGCGTGTTGTCGGAGCCGAAGCCCAATGTGCGAAGCTGGATCGGCGTATCGTCGATATAGATGCCGGTGGTGGCATCGCCCGCGGTGGAGTTGATGCCGCGGATGGAGATGTTGTTCGTCGCTTCGTCGAAGTCCACGCCGGGCGTGTAGCGCACGAGGTCGCTGAAATCCTTCACGTCGAGCTGATCCATGCGGTCGGCGGTGAAGGCGGTGACGCTTTGCGGCACCTTGCTCAGCGCTTCTTCGCGGCGCTCGGACGTGACGACCACTTCTTCGATGCCGCCGCTGCTTTGCGCCTGCGCGGGCAATGCGGACAACGTAAGCGAAACAGCCGAGACAGAAAGATAAAGGGCGGTAACAATCTTGCGCATGGAAATTCCCCCGTGGACCCGTCCATCGTGGGGTTTCGTTACAAATGCGTCAAGAATGGTTGTGTCGCGAACCGTCGCAACCGGCTGGAAAAGCAGTGCTAATTCCGCATCAGGTGGCCAGCAATTCGCCCACCGCCCGGTGCTCCTGGTCAGACGGCCAAGTCGCCTTGGCTGGGCGTCCGACTCACCGCTACCCTCTACGCCTTCCAAACCTGAAACGACTTATGGACGACGACGGCAAAGAAGTGATCAAGATTGGGATGGAAGTAGCACTTCGCCCAATAACTGAAATTGCTCAGAACGTACTTGGCATTGCCGGTGGCGATTGGCTTGCTGAAAGGCGGCGACTGAACAGAGAGAAACTCAGCCGCAGGACGGACAAAATTTTGAAGGAAAGAGGAGTCAATGCTCCAGAGGAACCTTCGCCATCAATAGCGATACCGCTCTTGTCTGCAGCTCAAGAGGAAGGGCGTGAAGAACTAGCGGAACTCTGGGCAAAATTACTCGCGACGGCTATGGATCCGGCTCGCAAGCACTCTTACCGACGTGAATTTCTTGCCATTGTTCGAGAGTTAGAGCCTTTAGATATTCGAGCTATTTCTGCGCTTGATAAATTTGGGAATATGCAGAGCCAGACTGACCGAAAATATCTGATCGCGCAGGAAGCGAACGTGTCGGAGGACATGGTTGCAATTTCTTTCAGAAATTTACATCGCCTTGAGTTAACAGCTGATAGTCAAGTAGGCGATCGACGGACATGGCCTCAGCTCTCATTTCTCGCGAACGAACTTCTAAAAGCAATTCGCTAACGAAAATCACGTGCCCAGCAATTCGCCCACCGCCCGGTGCGCTTGGTCGATCGCCGAGTCGGTATAGGCGGCGGCGCCTGAGTCGGAATTGGCGATGGCGATGCGCCCGAAACGCTGCCGCCCGATCACGTTGGCGCGCTTCTCCGGCGGGATCGAGAAATCGTCGAACAGCGGATTGAACTCGTAAGCATAGCCGTGCGGCCAGCGGTTCACGGTGATCGCCATGATATCGCGCTGATGATCGAACCCGCCGCCGCCCAGCATGCGCTGAAGCTGGTCGCGGATCTTCGCTTCGAAGGTTTCGAACGGCGTGTCGAGAAGCTCCTGCCGCCCCATGCGGTGCTGGTCGCGCTCCGGCAAGCCGGGCGACACGGGCGTCTTGACCATGAACAGCAGCATCGGATCGTCCGGCGACTTCGGCGCTTTGTAGCTTCCGACATCCACCGCCCAGTTCAGCTGGATCGAGGTGAAGTAGCCGCCCGGCGCGCTGATCGAACGGATGCCGAGCTTGTGCCACGCCTGCCAGTTGCGCACGGCGACGCCCGTATAAACCAGCGGCACCTTCACCAGCTCGTGCAGCGCGTCCTTCTGCGCCTCCGGCAGTTCAGGGCACAGGTACGGGATCATCATGTTGTAGCCGGCGAGAAT
>JBQCJO010000300.1:0-2679 GCA_051952735.1 Rhizomicrobium sp. | reverse complement strand
CTTCCCGAAGGATTTCTTCGCTTACGTCCTCGGCCGCGCGCGGGTTTACGCGGTCGCGGCCTAGCCCGGCTGCCGGAAGATCAGCGACGAGATATAGCCGAGCAGCACGGCCATGAGCACCGCGGCGAAGCCGTAAGCCAAGGGCTCGTTGTGCGCGAAGTTGAACAGATTGCGTTCCAGCCCGATCTGATCGACGAACAAGGGCGTCGATTGCGCGCTCATCACCACGCCGTTGCGGAAAAGATAGACCTCCGCGGTGTATTGCCCGCGCGGTGCTCCCGCCGGCACCGGCACGTGCACACGAAACAGCGAGTAGCTCAGGAATTCGACGCCGGTCGGCGCTTCGGTGAAAAGATGCGCGCGCGCCCGCTCGCGCACCACCGCTTGCCGGAATTCCTCGGCCCGCAACGTCTTGTGCGTGCTGGTGCTCTGCGGCTTCACGTTGTCGAAGCCGATCTGATAGCGCGCCAGCATGTAGGGTGGTGCGATTTTTGCCAGCGGCTGCGTGCTCGCGACATAGTAGTAGGCGGGCATTCCCGTCAGCGTGACTTCGCGGTTGTTGATCCAGATGCCCGCGATGCGATCCTTACGGCGCACATCCATCGTTGCGGCAGGGCCGCGCACCACGACCACGACGTCGCGCCGGCTCGGCTCGGAGTCTTCGTCAGCATCCGGCGTCTGTTCGATCGCGCCGAACACCACGAGGTCGGAACCGGTGTAGTTGGATGTGATCTGAATCTGGTCCTGCGAAAGCCCGGACACCAGATCGTCCGCGCCGGCCGCACAGGGCTGCAGCGCAAGAAGAAGAGCCAGGAGGGCCGCACGCCTCATTGGCCTTGCACCCCCACGCTGAAGATATCCGTGGGCGTCACCACAAGACCGATCAGCAATCGCGCGCCGACCGCCAGAACCAGAGCCGCCAGCAACAGGCGCAATTGCTCACCGCGCATCCGCGCGCCGATCCGCACGCCGAACTGTGCGCCGACCACGCCGCCCAGAATGAGAATTCCCGCCAGAAGAATGTCCACCGTGTAGTTGCTGGTGGCTTGCAGCACCGTGGTCGCGGCGGTCACGCAGAGGATCTGCACCAGGGATGTGCCCATGACCACATTGGTCGGCATGCGCAGCAGGTAGATCATCGCGGGAACAAGAATGAAGCCGCCGCCCACGCCCATGATGGCGGACAGCACGCCGACGACGAAGCCCAGCACCAATGGCGGAAAAACACTGATGTAGAGCCGCGACTGGCGAAACCGCATCTTGAGCGGAAGTCCATGGATCCAGTTGTGATGCTGCGCGGGGCGCGTCGGCAACGGATTGCCGCCGCGTGCGGCGCGGATGGCTTGCAGGCTTTCGCTGAGCATCAATCCGCCGACCGTGCCCAGCAGAATCACATAACCGGCGGACACGGTGAGTTCGGATTGGCCCGCTTCACGCAGGATCTTGAACAACCAGACGCCGGAACTCGTTCCGATGAGTCCGCCCGCGAGCAGCACGCCCGCCATCGTGAAATCCACCGAGCGACGCTTCCATTGCGCGATGGCGCCCGCCATCGACGAGGCTGTGATGTGGCTTGCGGTCGTCGCCACCGCGACTTCGGATGGCACGCCGTAGAAAATAAGGAGAGGCGTAAGGAGAAAACCGCCGCCCACGCCGAACATTCCGGAGAGGAAGCCGACCGCGCCACCCATCGCAAGAATGATCAGCCAATGGACCGACATTTCCGCGATGGGCAGATAGATTTCCATCGTCTCAGACGCGTGCGAATGCTGGAGACGCGCGTCCGGCGAACGCGCTGATCACGAAGCAGTGGAAATTTTGCGCGCGGGTGCCGCGCGGGTCAACCACCGAGAACGGCGTTTGCGGTCGGCGCCGTGTTGGCTGCGGGGTTCATCGGCTTCGCATGGAAGTTCTTCGCGGCGGCTTGCGCGGCGGCTTTGTCGGCCGGCGTGAGCTGCGTTGCGAGCGCGTCCACGCGCGCCTTGGATTCGGAATCCCCGCCTGCCGCCGCGACCGCATACCACTTGTATGCGTCGGAGAGGCTCTGCTTCACGCCCATGCCGCGCTCGTAAAGCACCGCAAGGTTGAATTGCGAGTCCGACAGGCCCAACTCCGCGGCGCGCGTGAACCATTCCGACGCCTGCTGGAGGTTCTTCGGTACGCCCGAGCCTTCCGCGAAGGCGACGGCGAGATTGTGCATCGCCTTGCGATTGCCCTGCTTCGCCGCGATCCCATAAAGCTCGTCCGCCTTCTTGGCGTTGGTCGGCACGCCGTGTCCGCGCTCATACAGCGTGCCCAGGCGATAGGCCGCCATCGCGTCGCCGCTGTTGGCGGCGCGTTCCAGCCACCGTGCGCCTTCGGCTTCGTTCACGGTGAAGCCGTTGGTGCCGTCGAGATAGGAGAAGCCGAGAACCGCTTGCGCTTTCACGTTCCCGCCATTGGCAAGCGCCGTGAGTTTCTGCGCGGGTGTCGTGTCTGCCGGCTTGGGCGGCGCCGCTTGCGCGGCGGTATCGGGAACCGGTTTCACCGGTGCTGGCGCGACCGTGATCGGATTGGATTGCGCGGCGGGCGCAGGCGGCGGCGTTGCGGTGTTGTCGTTTTCGCCCAAAGGCGGCGTGTAGGTCGTGACTGGTGGCGTCGCGGGCTTCTGATTGAGGATCTGGTTCAGGTTCGCAGGCT
>JBQCJO010000299.1:0-7110 GCA_051952735.1 Rhizomicrobium sp. | reverse complement strand
CCAAGACGATGACGGCCGCCACCGCGATCGACATGCTGGAGAAGCTGCGCTACCGCTGGCGCGGCGACGCGCTGGAACTGAAAACGCTGCGCAAACTCGGCGGGCTTTATTTCCAGACCAAGCGCTGGCGCGACGGCCTCACCGTGCTGCGCCTCGCCTCGCAGAATTTTCCCGAAGACGAATCCGCGCGGCATGCGCAGGACGACATGCGCGCCGCCTTCGTGCAGCTCTACATGAAAGGCGCCGCCGACAAGATGTCGCCGGTGCAGGCGCTGGCGCTGTTCTACGATTTCATCGACCTCACCCCCATCGGCCCGGACGGCGACGAAATGATCCGCCGCATGGCCGACCGGCTGATGGCGGTGGATCTGCTCGGCCCTGCCGCGAAGCTTCTGGATTATCAGGTGAACAAGCGTCTGGACGGCATCGCGCGTTCGCAGGTGGCCGCGCGCCTCGCCATGATCCAGCTTCTGGACCACAAGCCGAAGGATGCGCTCGCCTCCATCCGCGACACGCAGGTCGCCGGCTTGCCGGACGACGTGAACCATCAGCGCATGATCCTGGAAGCGCGCGCGCTCGCCGCGCTCAAGCAATGGGATAGCGCGCTCGATGTCATCGCCATCGACGAAGCCCCGGATTCGCAGCGCCTGCGCGCCGATATCTATTGGGAAAGCGGCAACTGGGCCGTCGCGGGGCAGAAGGCCGAAGAGCTTCTGGGCGACGAATGGAACGGCAAGGACGCGCTGTCGGACGACGACCGCACCGAAGTCATGCGCGCCGCCATCGCCTATTCACTGGCGAACGACGAAACCAGCCTCGAGCGCCTGCGCGATCATTTCGGCCCGAAGATGAAAGCCAGCCGTGACGCTTCGGCGTTCACGGTGGTAACGCAGAACATCAGCGCCCAGGGCGCCGCCTTCCGCGATCAGGCAGGGCAGGTCGCCTCCATCGACACGCTGGAGTCCTTCATGAAGGACTTCAAACGGCGGTATGAGAACAACGCGGTGAATTGAGATCGCGTGCGCTAGTATGCTTCAGCGCAATTCCCGTAAGTCTCAAAAGTGAGTGATTTTCCCTCGTCTCGGGATATGCAACGGAAACACTCTATCGTTTCGTGTCGGATAGTGTTGGTTTCGTAAGTTATTTTCATAAGAACAATAAAAGTCTTCTGTAGCAAATGAAGCTGTTGAATCATTATAGGATCAAGCGGAAAGCTTGTTCCTCGTGTCTCGTTTGCGAAAAGCATGAACTGCGAGCGTGTAAGAGGTTTGACTTTATCAAAAACTGCAACTCCTCTCTTGGGAAGGTTGCGATTTTCTCCGCTGTAGAATTTTGGGAAGGCGCGAGCGTCAATTTTCTTCGCCACATCTGAACCGTGATTAGTCACGAGAACTCTTAAGCGCGGCTGCAGATTAGGTAATTCTTCAATAGAGATGCCTGTTATCCCCACCGTGAGCGGGGCAAAGTCTCCTAGTACTATTGGTGGCGCTGTTTCTTTAAGCGCTTGCTCAGCGAGCGTCGCGTCGCGCCCATCTAAGTAACGCGTTAACCCGTGCGCAAAAACAAATGCAAGAATGGTGATGCCAAGTGCGCCAGCGTAGATTGCAGCCGTTCGTCCGCTAAAGAAGTATGCGGTAGGAAGAGCCAGGAAGAGGAAGCTCGCAGCGATAGCAATGCCGAGAACTACATCGCGCATTTGATGGCCTTCGGGGAAATTCGTCTCTAATGGAGATAAGATCGAAATCCTTGGCAGGAGATACCGCCCTAATCATCAATCAGCCTGATCGTTGGATTCTCTAACTGCTAGGACACTTGCCATCAAGCATCTTCCCGTCCCCCTACCTTGGAGCCGGAATTTTACAGGCTGGCAGGAGGGGTAAAATTCTCTCCTAAGCTGAGTCGGCGCATCGAGATCGGACCGCCGCTCAGGATAGGTTGATGACGTGACCGACTTTCCCAAACTCGAATTTAGCATGCGCGACGTGCGTCGTGCCGGAGATTTTCTGAAAGAAGAAATCCCTTGGTCGGAAGAGCGTGCGGAAGAACTCAAGGGCGTTTTCCGAATTGCGAATAACTGGCGCGATTCGCATGTTTATCCCATGACCAAACTTCGTCATGAGATGATGGGCAAGATTCGATCGGTGAGGGCGGATGGGCTTACGGTTGCCCGACTGAAACGCATGCGATCTATCCGAAAAAAGCTACGAACGATTTCGGCAAATCTAAGTCAGATCCAAGATCTTGGAGGTTGTAGAGCTATTGTTTCGTCAATTGGGGATGTTGCCAGACTTATCGCGGCTTATAGAGCGGACAACAGGCACGAGAAACACCGAGAAGATGATTACATCAACTGTCCGAAATTAGGTGGATATCGCTCGCATCATCTCGTTTTGAAATTTCATGGTGATGAAGAAAGATCGATATTTGACGGTCGCCGAATAGAGGTCCAGATACGAACTCGCTTGCAACACTCATGGGCAACCGCGGTAGAAGCTGTGGGGACGTTCCGAAACGAGGACATGAAAGCCGGGCAAGGCGATAGGGGATGGCTGCGACTCTTTGATTTGATGTCAGCGGAGTTTGCTATCGCGGAACACTGCCCGATACGCTCCGATCTCCCGGACACAGTGATAAGGCGAAAGGAGATACGATATTTGGATAAGCAGTTGGGCGCTCTGGGGATGCTCGAAAACTTGCGTCAGGCTGTGCGAGGTACTGATGGGTATACGGCGGACCCTTACATGCCGTCACCGAAGTATTACCTGATCAAGTATGATAACGTTGAGCGGATCGTTGACGTTCAGCCATATTTTCGAGCGATAGATGGCGCCGCTTCGTATGATTCTGCTGAGCAACCGGACATTGTTAGCGGCGGCAATCGATACAATGTTGTCTTTGTAGAAGCATTTAAAATCGAAAGTTTGAAAGAGGCTTATCCTAACTATTTTGGGGACGTTCAGCTCTTTGCGAAAAATCTCCAGAATATTGTACAGCATGGTGAGCCAAGAGAGTATGTAATGCCCCCTCGGATTGTCGAGCCTCCGCGTAGCTTTGAGGGTGCTGACATTTCTTGGCTTCGCAGGACGGCGAAACGCCGTTGGAGAACTTAAGAGCGTTTAAATCCGATTGTATATGCATCATTGCGGCGCCCTTTACCGCCCCATCAACGCTCTTAGCGACGCCACATACGCTTTCCCGATATGCGGCAGAGAGAGAAGGTCGCGGTCTGTCCATTCCGCTGCATCTTGCAGCGTCGCAATGCCGCCGCGCAGCAGCGCGTTCTTCGCGCGCTTGGGCAAAGCCTGTTCGGGAAGCGTGGCGATGGATTGTTCGCCGGTCATGCGAAGGCTGCGCTTGCGCGCGGGCGCTCGCAGACGGTGAGCGGAATCTGCATCGGCAGATCCAGAACCATGTCGTTGACGGCAAGCGCGCGCGCCAAGGCGTTGGTTGCGATCTCCAGCAGCGCGCGCTTTTCGGGAATCGCGATCCAGCGCAGATGCGCTTCCAGCATCGCGGGCGCATCGGCTTGCGCGGCCGCGAGCAGGGTCAGCGCCTGGCGTTCGTCCGCGGTGATCTCCGGACAACCCGGCGCGCCGATGATGAGAGGGCGCCGGCTCGCAAAGCCAAGCGCCTGCAAGAAGGTACAGAACGTCGCGAACACTTCCGGCCCGTCTTCGCCGAACGCGGCGGCGAAATCGTCCATCATCAAAGGACAGAAGCTTCGCCCGCCGCCATGCGCCGCCACGACCAGATGAGCAGGTGCTGGCCGAAGCCGAAGTCGCCCCGGTCTTCCATCACAAGCGGCGCGTCTTTCATCGGCCCGTTTTTCAGCAGCGGCATATCCATCGCGAACCCATCGTCAGTCCCGGTGGCATCTTAACTGCGATTGATTTGCAGTCGCAAAACATTTATAAGGGCGGGCACATCGGGCTCCGGCCCGCTGGGCGTTTCCTCCCTGAACTTCGGCGGGCCTCGGCCCGCCTTTTCTTTGCCTGCCGCCAACCGAAATTATTTTCCTATTTTGCCTTGCGGTGCGGCCATTTGTTCTCTATATGTTCTCTCGGGCATTTGGGAGGGCAGATTTTGAGGACGTAGCGATGCCGCAAGAACAGACAGGTAAGGGGCCAAACTTGCGTGGACCCCGCGTGGAAACCGATCCGGGCCGAACATCTCGGAGAACGGCAGGGCGGTTCGGAGCTTCCACATGCAAACCGGGGAAGTTGAAGCGAAGGTGCTTATTGGTCGGCCTGAGAGACGGTCTTCCTCGGGCTTGCCGCGTAGCTAGGGACTGTCAGGCTCGCCGGGACGCCGCGCGGGCCTTTCTTTTAGGCGGTGCGTTTGAGCGCGATCGTCTCGTCGAAGAAATCGAGCACGCGCTGCGCGATGTTTTCCCAACCCGGTTCGCCGATCAGCCAATGGCTGTGGTTCGCGATCTCCGCGAACGAACCTTGGGCGCGATAGCGCCGGGCGATGCCGCGCACCGTCGCCGGCGGATTGATCCGGTCGCGCGCCCCCGCGATGCACAGCACCGGGCATGTCACCCTTGCCGCGTCCACGCTGCTGGCGCGGCGCGGATCCAGCGCCCATTGCATGATCTCGAACGTCGCAAGGCCGGATTCCGGAACGAACTGCGCGAACACATTCTCCCGCGAAGTTTCGTCCAGAAGGTCGAGCGCGTTGGTCATCGCGATCCAGCGCTCCGGCTTCAGCGGCTTGTTCCAGAATTCCCCCGCCATGTAGAGCGCCTGCGCCGATGCGATCTCGAAAGGCGTCGAGGGAAGAACGCCGTAAGGCGCGCTGGGCGCAAGGCACGCAACGCCGCGCACCTCGCAGCGCGCCGCCAGCATCTGCGCCAGCAATCCGCCCATCGAATGGCCGATGAGAAACGCCGGCTCGCCGATCTCTTTCAAAAGCTTTTCCAGATCGCTCGCATAATCCAGCAGGCTCGTGGTGCCGAGCTCCTTGGGCGGATGCCGTCCGCAATCGTGATAGCGCAGCGCGGGAAGGTGCACCGCGAAGCCGCGCGCCGCGAAGATCGGCTTCCAATGCTCGAACGCCCAGGCGCCGCAGAACGCGCCGTGAATCATCACGACAGGCGGACGCTTCGCACTCATGCGGGACGCGTCATGCGACGAAAGCAAGATCGCGGAATTCGCCGATCACGCGGGTATAGGTGTCGCGCTTGAACGGCACGATCAGCCGGGGCAATGCCTCGATGGCAAGCCACTTCCACTGCGCGAATTCCGGCTCCGGCGTTGCCACGTTGATATCGCTGTCTTCGCCGGTGAAGCGCATCGCGATCCATTTCTGCCGCTGCCCGCGATATTTGCCGTGCAGCGCAATGCCCAGAAGATGCTGCGGCAGGTCATAAGCCAGCCACTCGTCCATCTCGCGCAGATAATCCGCCTTGTCGGTACCGATTTCTTCCTTGAGTTCGCGCAGCGCCGCTTCTTTCGGTGTTTCGGTGCCGTCGATCCCGCCTTGCGGCATCTGCCAGCCTTCGACCGTCTGGTCGATGCGCTTGCCGACGAACACCAGACCCTCGCGGTTGAACAGCATCACGCCCACGCAGGGGCGGTAGGGAAGATCTTCGTGGCGCAGATGGGTGTGACGCGACATCGCCGGAATCGAATTATTTGCTGTTCGCGGGAACTATGGCGGAAGCGGGCACCAGAACAAAGCCCCGCCCGGAAAGTCCCTGCGCCCAGGCCGAAAGCCGCTCGATCGTCACCGGATAGACGAATGCGGTTCCGGCGGCCGAGCCATTCAGCCGCGCACGCGCTTCGAGTTCCGAAAGCCGCTGGTCGATCTCCATGCCGGTCTGGATCGCGTCGATATTGGCGGCGGACTGCACATAGGGTGCGCCCGTGCGCTTGGCGACATCGGGGGCTGCGGAACGATTGGCGGGACCGGCATCGAAAAACACCAGCCCACGGCGCGCCAGGAACGTCATCACCGGTTCCAGCGCATTGGGATCGGCCATGAAGCGCCCGCCGAGCAGATTCATCACGCCGGCATAGCCGGTGAACCGCGTGAGCGACCAGGTGAGGCGGTCGATGTTGGAATCATCGCCATTGCCCGCGCGCAGCGTGTGCGGCCCGGGATCGCTGTCGGGAAAGTCGTAAGGCTCCATCGGCACTTCGAGCAGGACTTCATGCCCGCGCTTGCGCGCTTCGCCCACCCAGCGCTGCACATCGTCCGCATAGGGAAGAAACGCCAGCGTGACGGCGGCAGGAAGATTGTTGATCGCGGCCTGTGTTGCTTTTGCGCTGATGCCCAATCCGGCAACGACAATGGCGATCTTCGGTCCCTGCACGGCGGGCGCCGTCGGCGCATAAGCCGTCATTGGGCTGCGGCCATCGTCGGCGATCCGGGGCAAGGGACCCGCAGGCGTGGATTCGATCAGATCGGGATCGGCGATCAGGCTTGCACCGGCATAGATCGGCTTTGAGATGTTTGCCGGAACGAGCGCGGGTGGGAGCGTGGCTTTTGTGCCTTGCACGGGCGCTGTCGGTTGCGCCCCGGCGCCAATCAGATTCACATCGCCATGTTTGCCATGCCGCGAATTTGCGGCGAGCGTCTGTTTCACGGGAGCGCTGACATCGAACGCGAGCGAAGGTTCGCTGTCGGACTTCTTGCCGAACAGGGCCGTCCAGCCCGCCGCGCTCAAAAGCAGAACCGCGAGCAACAGCCACGCGAACAGAAGTGCGCGCGGCATCCCGCGCGCCTGCACTCTCTCGCCGTCAGTTAATTCCGCTGCCGCCATAACCGCTTACATAGCGCGGTTCTGGGTACCAGAGGGTTAATTCGAACCCTTCTTTGGTCCGGGCTTGGCCGGCTTTTCCGCATCCGCCACCACCGGCCCACCGGCCAGCATGCTGACCGCGTAGGAAAGCTGGAAGTCGTCGAACTTCTTGCCTGCCGGCGGCAGGATGGCCTTCGGCGCTGCCGCAGGCTTGGGCCCTTCCGCCTCCAGATGGTGCGGAAGGTTGGCCTCACGCTGATCGAACTCCGTGTACGGATCGTCGGCGTCGTCACCCTGCGAGACAACGACGTCCGGAACGATGCCTTCGGCCTGGATGGTGCGGCCCGACGGCGTGTAGTAGCGCG
>JBQCJO010000298.1:0-6027 GCA_051952735.1 Rhizomicrobium sp. | reverse complement strand
AAGGCGGTGGTGCGGACGCATACAAACTCGCAATTCGAATGGGCGACAGTCTGATTAACCTTGGTTAACCAGATATTAATTCGCACGGGCCCGGGGGAGCCGTAGCTCTGCGATCGTGCCTTCACCTTGCCGGCTGCCGATCTGCACGACGCCATGCATCCGGCGCGCGAGCGCGTTGCAGATCGCAAGCCCAAGGCCGTTTCCCGTCGTGGCGCCGGAGCGGTCGAAGCTGAGGAACGGATTTCCCGCTCGCTCGATCTCCGTCGGCGAGAAGCCAAGACCATTGTCGCGTACGGTGACGGCAACCACGTCGTTGATGCTGCGGATCTGGATGCGCACCGCGCCGTTGTCCGGCGTGTATTGCAGGGCATTGATCAGCAGATTCGAAACGATCCGCTTCGCGGCGGATGCATCCGCAAATGCGTGCGCACTGTCGGGCAAGGCGACGGTGAGCTTGATGCCGCGAAGAACGGCGCGGCCCGCTGCATCGGACACCACATTTCGGGCAATCGCCGTTAGATCGACGGGACGGATATCGAGCGGGTGGCGGCCCGCTTCCATGTCCGCGAAATCGAGGATGTCGCCGATCTTGTCATGCAGCGAACGTCCCGCCGCGTTGATGTCGCGCGCATATTCTATGTATTTCGGATGGCCGGGCGGGCCGAAGACGCCACGCTCGATGACTTCCGAGAATCCGATGATCGCATTCAGCGGCGTGCGCAATTCGTGGCTCATATGGCCGATGAATTCGGTCTTCGCCCGATTGGCTTCGATCGCGCGGCGCTCGGCATCCGCGAGGCGAATCCGCAGCTTGGCTTCTTCGGGCTTTACCGAGCGCAAGGTCTTCACCGCTTCCGCGGCGCGGGCACGTTTCTCGAACTCGCGCACGAACACCACGGCAAGACCGGCGCCGGCGAGCGATGGACCAAAGATCAGGAAGAAATAGAGCGGTAGCGCGCCATACCAGGCGTCCAGCGCTTCTCCTGTTTCCACCGATGCACCGACGCTGGCGGACCAGTTCGGCACAGGCGACAGCGCGACAAGACGATGCTCATCCGGCAGATCGACGATGCGCGCCTCCGGCGTGTCCGTGGCCAGAGCACCCATCGGCGGAACGTCCTTCCAGCCGCTGCCGAGTGCGAGCAATTGACCGTCGCGCGTTGCGATCACGGTTTCTTCCATGCTCGCGGGCTGAACGATTGCGTGCATGTCGAGCTGCATGGCGACGATCTTGGCGCCGGTCGTGAACGCGATGATCGTCGTCTGCCCGTCACGGCTCGGGAGGATCGCGCGATGGCGGAGTGCATCCGCCCACGCCGTCGCCGGCAAGGGCAGGAAGGCGCTGGGATTGCTCTTCATTTCGTAGAGCAGTTCGCCGTTGCGCGAGAGAATGGCGATGTTGCGAAGCGCCACGCCGCCGACTTCAGATAACGCCGCCGATGTTTCCGCCGTGCCGGTGGAATTGGCGAAGGCGGCGCCGAGCGCCACATAGCGTTCCAGCGTGGCGGAGAAGTCGGTGGCGACCTGTGCTGCCCGGCGCGACTCCAGATAGGCCGCCTGATCGAGCGCCCGGGCCCGATCGAGCCGCATCTGGATAGCGGCGGCCGCGGCGAAGCTGCCGGTGATCAAAAGCACCGAAATCACGACGATGACGCGGACGTTTCGGGTCAACTTCCCGAGTGTGCCCGACACGGGACGTGTCAGGCTGCCGGCCGGTCCGTGGGCTGCCCGCGCTTGCGCCATGACGCGCCTCGCGCCCCCAACTGATTCGTTTCACACCGATGATACGAATCGGGGAGTCTGTGTCGAATATTATCCCAACATTTTCGAGGCGACCTCGAACATGTTCGGCGACACGTTGGGCAGCTTCACCGCCGCTTCGAGTTCCGCCCGCATGAGGTTCTGACGCGCGTGATCGTAGCGCCGCCAGTTCTCGAACGCGCCCGCCATGCGGGCTGCGACCTGCGGGTTGATTGAGTCCAAATCACGAACGACCTGGCCCACAAGCGCATAGCCCGATCCGTCGCCTGCGTTGAAGCGCAGGTGATTGCCGGAGAACGCGCCGATGAGCGCGCGCACGCGGTTGGGATTCCGCATGTCGAAGGCCGAATGCTTCATGAGCGTGCGGACCTGCTCAACTGTGCCAGGAAGGGACGAGCCCGCCTGCAGCGCCATCCACTTGTCGAGCACGAGCGGGTTGGATTTGAAGCGGTCGTGGAAGGCATCGAAGGCGGCCTGACGCTTGGGCGATGCGATACGGGAGAGCGCGGCGAGGCCGGCGATCATGTCCGTCATGTTCGTCGCTTTGCGATAGTGCGCGTCGGCCAGCGTCGCAGCCGCTTCGTCGTCCGCTGCCGTGAGATAGCGGAGCAGCACGTTGCGCAGGCTGCGGCGTCCCGCCGATGCGGCATCCGGCGAGAAGGCGCTGTTGCTATCGAGGGACTCATAAAGCCGTTTGATCGTGCTGCCATGTGCCGCTTGCACCGCGCGGATGAGAGCGACGCGGCCGGCATTGATCGCATCGGGATCGGCCGGCGTCAGCTTGAGCGCGATCTCGCTCTCGAGCGGCGGCACCAGCATCTGCGCGGCGAACGCGTGATCGTCATCGGCGCGCACCAATGCTTCGCCGATGGCGTCGAGATAGATCGGATCGGCTTTCGGCGCGGCGCCGGTCTTCGCTTCGCCCGCCATTTCGATCAGCAATTCGGTGGCCAGCGCTTGGCTCGCCTCCCAGCGATTGAACGGATCGGCGTCGCGGCCCATGAGATCGGCGCGCGACTTGCGGTTCATCGGCGCCTTGAAATGCGCTGGGGCGGAGAAGCCGCGGCCCATGGAGACGAGCGGCGTTTCGGTGACATCCACGAAGGTGAAGGTTTGCTCCGCGTTTGTGAGTTCGAGAACGCGCTCTTCGGGGCCGGTGGCATTTTCGCCTTGAAGCGTCAGCGGCAGCGCACGGCCGCTCGCGCCGACAAGGCCGAGGCGCACGGGAACGTGCATGGGCTTTTTGTCGGGCTGGCCGGGCGTCGGATAGAGGGATTGCTTCAGCTTCAGCGCATAGGTTTTCTTCGCGGCGTCGTAATGGCCTTCGGCTTCGATGGTCGGCGTACCGGCCTGGCGATACCAGAGGCGGAACTGCGCGAGGTCGCGGCCCGAGGAATCTTCGAAGCACTTCACCCAATCTTCGACGGTGGCGGCTTCGCCATCGTGGCGCTGGAAATAGAGATCCGTCGCCTTGCGATAACCTTCGTCGCCGACCAGCGTCTTCAGCATGCCGATGACTTCGGAGCCCTTCTCGTAGATCGTCGCGGTGTAGAAATTGTCGATCTCGATATAGCTCTGCGGCTGCACGGGGTGCGCCAGCGGGCCGGCGTCTTCTACGAATTGCCGCATGCGCAGCATCTTCACGTCTTCGATGCGCTTCACCGGGCGCGAGCGTTCGTCGGCGGAGAAATTCTGGTCGCGGAAAACGGTGAGGCCTTCCTTCAGCGACAATTGGAACCAGTCGCGGCAGGTGATGCGATTGCCGGTCCAGTTGTGGAAATACTCATGCGCCACCACACTTTCGATGCGGCCATAGTCGTCATCGGTTGCGGTTTCAGGGGACGCGAGCAGCAGCTTGTCGTTGAAGATGTTGAGGCCCTTGTTCTCCATCGCACCCATGTTGAAGGTGGAAACGGCGACGATCATGAAGATGTCCAGGTCGTATTCGCGGCCATAAGCCTGTTCGTCCCAGCGCATCGAACGCTTCAGCGAATCCATCGCATAGGTGACGTTCGGCTCGTTGCCGTGCTCGACATAGATCGCGAGATCGACCTTGCGGCCTGACATGGTGGTGAAGCCGTCGCGCAACACGCCCAGATCGCCGCCGACCAGCGCGAAGAGATAGCAGGGCTTCTTGAACGGATCGTTCCACACCGCGAAGTGGCGGCCGTTCGGCAAGTCGCCGCTTTCCACGAGATTGCCGTTCGACAGCAGCACCGGATATTTCTTTTTGTCGGCTTCGATGCGCGTCGTGTAGATCGCCAGATTATCCGGACGATCGAGGAAATAGGTGATGCGGCGGAAGCCTTCCGCTTCGCACTGGGTGCAGAAAATTTCGCCCGCCTTGTAGAGTCCTGACAGTGCGGTGTTCTCCGCCGGCGAGAACTCGGTCACGACTTGCAGCGTGAAGCGTTCCGGCACGTTCGGGATGGTGAGGGACTTGTCGTCCTTCTTGTATTCGCCGTCCTTCAACGTCGTGCCGTTGATCGCGGCGGAGACGAAGGTGAAGAACTCGCCGTTCAGGACCAGCGGCGCATCGCTGGAGCCCTGGCGCACCACTTCGCTGATCGCGGTGACGCGGGTTTTGCCCATGTCGAGCTCGAAGGTGAGCGCGATCTCGTCGATGCGATAATCGTTCGGGCGGTAGTCCTTCAGATGAATGGCGTGATGTTCTTCGGTGCGCATTGTTTTTCCTGCTTTTCGCAAACTCTATAACGCGGATCGGGCGTGGAATGCGAAGGATGCGGTTCGCAAGATGTAGAACGGGTGCTTCCGGTCGGATCTAGGGCTGGTAGTTGAATTGCCAGAAAGGGGGAGGGGCGCCCCCCTCTGCATTTTTCTCTCTCCTCAAATCAAACCTGTCCTCGCCCGCGCTGCTGCAGGCCATGACAGCGGGTCATGGTGAGAGAGAAAAACCTGCACGATCACAGGCAAGAACAAATATAGAACAAATGCTGTGGGCCGTCAAGCGCCTGCTAGAAAAGACTGGCCTGTGCGGAGGGCTTTGGCGGCGGCGCGGGCTTCCTGGCCTGCTGCATGTCCCAATCGCCTTCGGCCGGAATAAGAAGCGCCTTCAATTCCTCCGGCGTCGCGGGTTCTTCACCGAGCCATTTCGCCCAATGCTCCGGCGGCAGCACGGCGGGCATACGGTCGGTGATCTTCGCGATCAGCGCGTTGGGCGGTGTCGTGACCATCGCGAAGGAGAGCAGCGGCACCGGCCCGCGCGTCCACGCTTCCCAGATCACGGCGATGGCGAGCGGCTTTCCGTCTTTCGGTGAGACGACATATTGAATCGTCTTCGACGGTGAAATTTCTTCGCCTTCGTTGAACGTCTCCACCGCGATCAACCCGCGCCGTTTTGCGAAGGCATCACGATAGGTCGGCTTGCTGTCGATGGTTTCGGCGCGGGCGTGGATGAACTTGGTGCCGACATTCGGATCTTCGGCATTTGCCGGAACAAGACCCCAGCGCATGCGCGCGGTTTCGCGTTTGCCGTTCGCGCTGAGGCGAATGACATCGGCCATGCGCATCGGCGTGATGGTTTCGACGGGCCGTACGCCGGCTTCCGCCGCAGCCTGCAGCTCTTCCAGCGTGGTGACGCCGGTCCATTCCGGCTTCTGCGTGAACTTTCCGCACATGGCGGTGAGTAGAGCAGATTCGCTCTCCAGAACCCTCTCCCCCTGAAGGGGGCGAGGGAGGATGTGAGTCACTCGCCTTCGTTGACGACGGTCAGGATGTCCTGCGCGCTGTGCGCGAGGTCGACCAGTTCGGTCGGCATTTCTTCGCCGGATTTGCGCGCCCAATCGACAAGGTTCGTGGCCACGTCCACAAGGCGCGGCGCGTTCGCGATCATGCGGGCCTGGCGTTCCACCTTGGTGGGATCCAGATCGTATTCGGCGCCCGGCACGCGCCAGCCGCCCCATTCCGCTTCGCCGGTAATGACGATCGGGAACGTGCCCGGCACCGGATGGCGCGAGCAATCTTCCGCGGGCTGCCATTTGGTGCGGGCGCGTACCACGCGCCAGGTCTCGCCGGCCTGAAGCTTGTCTTCCGCAAGCGGCGTTTCCGCTTGCAGTTCTTCGGCAGCGAACTCGCGGCCAAGACCGACGTCGTAGAAGACGCGCAGCGGCTCATCGAGCCCCTTCGTCCATTGCGGGAGCACGCGCTCCACAAGCGCCCATGTTCCCACGGGCTTCACGTAGACGCGTTGGTTCTTATGGAATTGTGCCTTGGCCATTGGCCCGATCCTGAAACGGCTGGCGCAAA
>JBQCJO010000297.1:0-5111 GCA_051952735.1 Rhizomicrobium sp. | reverse complement strand
CAAGATCGCGCTCACGCATGTCGATGAAAGCGTGGTGGATGTCGTCCCGCGCCTGGAAGTCGGCGCGCAAGGGCTTACCTCCGTCGATCAGCGCTATCCACGCGCCGGGCGCCCCAATGCCATTGTCCAGCTTTACGTCGAGGATGTCGCCACGCAGAAGCGCGTGAAGATGGATTTGGGCAGCAACACCGATTTCTATCTGGCGCGTGTCGCCTGGTCGAAGGATTCAACAACACTTTATGCGCAGCGCCTGTCGCGCGATCAGAAGCGGCTCGATCTTCTCGCCTGCGATCCGGCGAGCGGTGCCTGCAGAACGATCCTCAGCCAGACCTCCTCCATCTGGGTGGAACTGTCGGATGACTTCAAGCCGCTGGCATCCGGCGATTTCCTGTGGTCGTCGGAGCAGTCCGGCAATCGCCACATCTATCTCTATGCGCGCGATGGTGAATTGAAGCGCCAAGTCACGTCCGGCGACTGGCCGGTCTCCGCCATCGAAGGCGTGAACGAAGACACCGGGCAGGTGCTGTTCTCGGCCTCCATCGATACACCGCTGGAGATGCAACTCTATGCGATCTCCTATCGCGATGCCGACACACCACACGCTCTGACGGAAGGTCATGGCTGGTGGAATGTGACGGTGGCGAAGAAGGGCGGCGGCTTCACCGGCACCTACTCCGATCCGATGACGCCGCCACGGACTGGCTTCTATGCGCCGGACGGCAAACTCATCCGCTGGATCGAGGAGAACAAGCTCGATGAGAGCCATCCTTACTATCCCTATCTCTCGGATCGCCGCGTGCCCGATTACGGCACGCTGAAAGCCGATGACGGGCAGACGCTGTACTACTCCATCGCGACACCGGTGGATTTCGATCCGCACAAGAAATATCCCGCGATCATCGAAGTCTATGGCGGTCCGCATGTTCAGATGGTGCAGCGCAACTGGGGCAGCAACACCGATCAGCTTCTTCTCGAAGCGGGGTATGTCGTGTTCAAGCTCGACAATCGCGGCTCCTACAACCGCTCCGTCGCGTTCAAGACGGCGATCAACCGCAAGCTCGGCACCGTTGAAGTGAAGGATCAGCTGGTCGGCGCGGATTATCTGCGCGCATTGCCTTATGTGGATGCCAAACGCGTCGCCGTGTCGGGCTGGAGCTATGGCGGCTTCATGACGCTGCAATTGCTCACCGCGAAAGATGCGGGCTTTGCCGCCGGCGCTTCCGGCGCGCCGCCGACGGACTGGAGCTTCTACGACACCTGCTACACCGAACGGTACATGGGCACACCCGCGGACAACGCGACGGGATATGCCGACAGCGATATCCTGGGTCGCCTCGACAATCTCTCCGGCCGCTTGATGCTGCTGAAGGGCCTGTCGGACGACAACGTGATCCTCGCCAACACCACCCGGCTCACCTCGGCGTTGCAGCAACGCGGCATAACCTTCGACATGATGGAATATCCCGGCCAGCGCCATGGCATCCGCGGCAACGACCGGCAGCTTCAGCTCTGGCGCACCTATCTGGAATTCTTCGCCAGAAACCTGCATCCGGCGCATTGACCGGGGCTCCTTCCGCGCGCCTGCGCAAAATGCAAAAATGGCGGCGATGAGCTCTGCCGCCAAGGCCCCGCGCAAGTTTCTGGTCGTCGTGGACAAGACACCGGAATGCAAGGTCGCGATCCGCTTCGCCACCCGTCGCGCGATGGCGACGGGCGGTCGCGTCACACTCCTCTGCGTCGCGCAACCGGCCGATTTCCAGCAATGGCGCGGCGTTGAAGAGATCATGAAGGACGAAGCGCATCAGGAAGCGGAATCGCTCGTCTATGAAGCAGCGAAGACCGTGAACGAGATGTCGGGCATCGTCTGCGAACTCGTCATCACCGATGGCCGCAGCATGGATGCGTTGATGACGCTGCTGAAAAGCGATTCCGATATCTCCATTCTGGTGCTGGCCGCGTCCACCGCGAAGGAAGGTCCAGGCCCGATGGTGGCGACGGTCGCCACCGCCGCGCATTATCCCATTCCCGTCACCATCGTTCCCGGCAGTCTTTCCGACGCCGAGATCGACGCGCTCGCATAAGGAACAGCGTCATGCGTTATCTGCACACCATGGTCCGGGTGAAGGCGCTGGAGCCTTCGCTGCATTTCTATTGCGATCTGCTGGGTCTGAAGGAAGTACGCCGCATCGAGAATCAGGGCGGGCGCTTCACGCTCGTCTTCCTCTGCGCGCCGGACGATTTCGAGCGCGCGCAGAAAGATCAGGCGCCGATGGTGGAGCTCACCTACAACTGGGACACTGAGGATTACAAAGGCGGCCGCAATTTTGGCCATCTCGCCTATCGCGTGGAGAATATCTACGAAACCTGCAAGCGGCTGATGGATGGCGGCGTTACTATCAACCGTCCGCCGCGCGATGGGCACATGGCCTTCATCCGTTCGCCGGATGGAATCTCCGTCGAGCTGCTGCAGGAAGGCTCTTTGCCGCCTGCCGAACCTTGGGCCTCCATGCCGAACACCGGTCAGTGGTGACTTGACCCCTCCAATTGTTCCATCTATGTTCTAGTATTGCTACCTGTGGTAGCAATCTGGAGTTGTGGCATGGCGTCCCTTCAAGCATTGGCGGGCCTCACCGCCGGTGGGCTAATCGTGCTGGCCGGCTGGCTCAACCCGAACAGCGACCTGGCGCCTGCGGGCGACCGTCTCGCGTCGGCGGCCTTTGAAGGACCGGTGAACGCCGATGTGGTGCACGTCATCGACGGCGACACCTTCGAAGCCAACGCCCGCATCTGGATCGGCGAAACCGTCGCCGTGCGCGTGCGTATCGAGGGCATAGACGCGCCCGAGCTGCATGCGCGATGCGACGACGAATATCGGCGGGCGATCGCCGCGCGCAATTATCTCGCGCAGCGCATAGAAGGCGGCAGCGTTCGCCTCAGCCAGGTGCACAACGACAAATATGGCGGCCGCATCGATGCCGATGTGTCAGACGCAAAAGGCGATGTCGGCGAAGCGATGATCGCGAAGAAATTGGCGCGCGCTTACGTCGGTGGCCATCGCGGCGGCTGGTGCGACGCGGCTTAGTTCTTGGGCCTAGATCTTCGGCTCGCGGATCCATTGCGAATAGAGCCATTTCTCGCCGCGCGTTGGTGCCAGGCCCGCATGCAAGGTGCGTGCGTCAGGCTTGCCGTCCTCCACGTTGAAGAACAACAACGCATCGCCCTTCTTGCCGCGATAGCGGATATCGAGCTTCGGAAAATCGGTTTCGCCGCCGTCGAAATCGTCGTTCAGATAAATAAGGAATGTCGCCACGCGCTGGCCGAACCGCTGGACATCCTGCGCAAGGCCGCGCGCATTGGTGTCGAAGAAATCGTAGTGCGGCTTGTATTCTTCGCCGGGCTTGTAGTTCAGCGCCATGGGCCATTCGAGGCCTTGCGGCGAAAGCCCGCTAACCGCCGCGATGCGCGCGCGCGTCAGCATCAGGATGATATCGCATTCGGCGAGATTGAATCCGGCATGGCTGTTGGTGCGCATGTTTTCCATGCGCGCGCCGGCGCCGCTGTCGGGCATGTTCACCTTCGCGGGCTCCAGCCGTGTTTTGGCGCGCTCCACGATCCAGTCGCAGAGCTTTTCAGGAAGAAATCCTTCGAAGGCGCGAATATCCGGCGAAGCAGAGAGCGTGTGTCCAGGCCGCGTTTGAAGCCACGGGCTCATATCGGCGGTTCCGCGCATCTGGGCCCAGTCCATGCCGCTCTTGCCCGACAGCAGCGAAAGCTCCTGCCGCGCCAGGGAGTGACCGCTGCGTGCGGCCTGCAGGAGATAATCGAGCGCGATATTCCAGCGGTTGGGAAGGCCGCTATCGTTGGCTGCCAGCGTGGCGCAAAGATGTGCAGCCTCGCTGTCGCCGCGGCTCGCCGCCTCGCGCGCCATGCCAATGCCGTCGTTGATCGCCAGCGGCTCACGAACCAGAAGATTGGTAGCCAGAAGCCGTAACGCCTCCACGCTGCCGGTCTGTGCCGCCTTTGCGAACCAGTTTCGGGCGGCTTGATGATCGCCCTTGTTCTCGGCGCTCCGGCCGAAGGCAATCTGTGTCGGTGCGCTGCCCATGCTCACTTTGGATGTCCGTCCGTTCCGGATTGAGACGGCAATCTATCCCGGGCGTGCGCGCCGTGAAACTGCTGTGAGCCTCTGCACTTGAACACCGGCGCGGCAAACGCGAAATATCCCCGCGCGGCACTGGGGTTCGGACCATGTGGGATTTCAGTTTCGGCAAGTCGGTGGGCATGATCCTGCGCACCCTGCCGTTCATCGTTCTGCGGCTCGTCGTCTATGTCGGCATCGCCGTCGCCTATATCTTCGCGGTCGGCATCGGCGCTTTCATCGGCTTCGCGTTGGGCCATCTTTGGGCGAGCCCGGATGCGCCCATGGGCGGCGCGTTCTGGGGCGGGCTGATCGGCTTCGGTCTCACCAGCGCGCTTCTCTATCTGGCGCGCGAATATCTGCTCTACCTGGTGAAGGCCGCGCATATCGCGGTGCTGGTCGAGATCATGGATGGCCACAAAGTGCCTTCAGACCAGACACAGATCGGCTATGGCACCGAATTTGTGAAGACGCATTTCGCGGAAGCATCGGTGCTGTTCGGCGTGGACCAGATCATCAAGGCGGTGCTGCGCGCGCTCTTTGGCGTCGTGAACTTCTTCTCGATGTTCCTGCCGATCCCCGGTTTGCAGAATCTCGTGCGCATGGCCGAAGCGGTGATCCGCATGTCGCTGACCTATGTGGACGAAGTGATCCTCGCCTATCTCATCCGCACGCGCACAACCAATCCGTGGCAGACGGCGGAGGACGGCCTTGTTCTCTACGCGCAGAACTACCGGCACTTTCTGAAGAACGCGCTGTGGCTCTGGGTCATCATGTGGGCCGTCACGATCCTGCTCTTTGCCGTGCTTTTGGGACCTGTCGGCGCGCTGGTGTGGATGTTCCCCGGCCATAATGCAGGGCTATGGGCGTTCGTGCTGGCGCTGATTTTTGCCGTCGCGCTCAAGAAGGCGCTTTTGGAGCCGCTCGCCATTGCGTCGCTGATGCAGGTCTTTGTCAAGACCATCGAGGGCCA
>JBQCJO010000296.1:0-4964 GCA_051952735.1 Rhizomicrobium sp. | reverse complement strand
AGAACGATCTACGCTCCGCCAACGAACTGGTGAAAGCATCGCGCTACGCGAAGGAAGCCGTGGCGCTGACCGTCATTTCCAGCACCGGCTCGACTTATTTCAACGTGCTCGCGCTGCGTGAGCGCGTGGCCATTGCACAGGCGAATATCGACGCCGCCAATCGCGTCCTCTCCATCACGCAGGCCAAGGTAACGAACGGCGTCTCGTCGCGGCTCGATCTGGCGCAGCAGCAGGCGCAGGTGGCCGGGCAGAAATCGCAAATTCCGCCGCTGAAGGAAGCCGAGCGCGAAGCGCGCTATGCGCTTGCGATCCTTCTGGGACAGCTTCCCGAAGGCTTCGACGTTCACGGTCAGAACCTCGACAAGATCGAAGCGCCAGCGGTGCGGCCGGGCCTGCCTTCCGAATTGCTGCGCCGCCGGCCCGACGTCGCCCAAGCGGAAGCCAACCTCGCGGCAGCACACGCCAATGTGGATGCGGCACGCGCCGCGTTCTTTCCCTCCATCAGCCTGACGGGTTCGGGCGGTTTCGCCAGCGCGGCGATCGGGAGCCTGATCAAGGGCTCCAACTTCGCATGGAGCGCCGGCGCCTCGATCCTGCAGACGATTTTCGATGGCGGCAATCTGATGGGCCAGTACCGCCTGAGCAAAGCGCAGCAGCTTGAGCTTGTCGCCACCTATCGGCGGACGGTTTTGACCGCGTTCCAGGATGTCGAGACATCGCTTGGCCAGGTCGCGAGCCTGACGCAACAGGAAGAACTGGTGACGGAACAGGTGAAGGCCGCTTCGGAAGCATTCCGGATTTCCGAAATCCAGTATCGCGAAGGCGTGACCGACCTTCTGACCGTGCTGACGGCGCAGCAGACCTTGTTCAGCGCGCAGGATCAGCTCGTGCAGATCAAGCTGGCGCGCATCCAGGCCGATGTGGGTCTTTATCGCGCGCTTGGCGGCGGATGGACGGAAGCGGACGAGGACGCGACTCAGGTCATGCCGGCCGCCACGACGCCCGTCGCACCATCGGCAGAGCCGGGACCGAAGAGCGTTCCAGCCGGACCCATTCCCGCAACGCCGGGACCGAGCGCGATTCCGGACGAACCGCTCCCCGTTCAGCAGGGCCGCCGGCCGCGCGGCTGATCCGTCAGCGGTGCCCGAGAACCGGATGCGGTTTGTACGGCTCTGACAACGCCTTCAACTCGGCATCGTCGAGCTTGAGCGACGCCGCGGCGATCGCATCCTTGAGATGGTGTGGCTTCGATGCGCCGACGATCGGCGCAGTGACGCCTTTCTGGTGCATCAACCACGCCAGCGCCACTTGCGCATTCGGAACATCGCGCGCCTTTGCGATTTCGCTGACGCGATCCACGACATCGAAATCGCTGTCCTGATAATACATCTGGTGCGCGAAATCGTCGGACTGGGCGCGGGCGGTTTCACCCTTGTCCTGACGCCGGCGATTGCCCGTGAGGAATCCGCGCGCCAGCGGACTCCACGGAATGACGCCGATGCCCTGGTCGCGGCACAGCGGCATCATCTCCCGCTCCTCTTCGCGATAAACAAGATTGTAGTGGTTCTGCATCGAGACGAAGCGCGTCTTGCCCATCGCATCGGCCAGCGAGAGATATTTCGCGAACTGCCACGCATACATGGACGACGCGCCGACATAGCGCGCCTTGCCCGCCTTCACCACATCGTGCAACGCCTCGATGGTTTCCTCCATCGGCGTGTGCGGGTCGAAACGGTGGATCTGGTAGAGATCGACATAGTCGTGGCCGAGACGGCGCAGCGAATTGTCGATCGCATGCATGATGTGCTTGCGGGAAAGGCCGCCTTCGTTCGGCGACTTGCCCATCGGCATGAACACTTTGGTCGCGAGCACATAGCCTTCGCGGCTGCCGGCATATTTCTTCAGCGCGCGGCCGGTGACCTCTTCGCTCACGCCCATCGAATAGACATCGGCGGTGTCGAAGAAGTTGATGCCCGCTTCCACCGCCTCGCGGAAGAACGGTTGGGATTCCTCTTCCCCCAAAATCCAGCCGCGCCACTTGTTCGAGCCATAAGTCATGCAGCCCAGGCAGATCCTGGAAACCTTCAGGCCGGTCTTGCCGAGATTGACGAGTTCCATGCACCGCTCCTCCATGTCGCTGGAGAGAGCATAGGACCCCGGGCTGATGTGGTGCGAGTCTAAAACCCGAACCACTTCCCGATCATGCCAATAAGCGGGTTGCTGAAACGCAGTGAACCTTCACTCACCGCGAGCACAATGCAGTCTTCTCCTGCATCTGCGAGGGGACGGTGCAGGATATCCGGCGTGGTGGACTGCCAGTCGCCACGCGCATATGCGCCGGTCACGTCGGTGTAGCCGCCTGCAAGGCACAGCGTAAATTCCTCACCGCGATGGGTGTGCAACCCGACACCGCTGCCAGCTCTGGAGCGGATAAGTTGAACGCGGCTCGCGCCACGTTGGAAAAGCGGCTTGAAGGAAATCCCTCCCGCGATCTTCGTCCAATGGACGCCTTCAAGATCGTTGCCGATGTATGCGCGCAATGGTGCTGGAACATTGGAAGGGGCAAACGGTGCAGGGGCCGGTTTTGGCGCCGGCTCATCCAGACGCGACATCACCGCCTGAAACGCATCGCCGGCGAGTACCGCCGTTTCGACACTTTCCAACATCGCTCCACCGGCCGCTTCAGCCAAAGCGACCGCCCTGCGGCATTGGGGGCAGAATGTGAGATGCGTCGCGGCAATGAGCGACACCGCTTCGTCAGTCGCGCCTGCGGCATAGCTCAACAGCAATTCGTCGGTGGGGTGGTGAGCAATTGTCATGTGTCACTGTCCAGCGCGGATTTTATACGGGCCATGGCAAGCCGCAGCCTCGACTTCACTGTTCCAAGAGGCAGCCCAAGTTCCCTGGCAATCTGGCTATGCGTTTTTTCGGCGAAGAAAGACATCTGAATCACTTGAGCCTGTTCTGCTGAAAGGTCGGTTAGCGCATCGCGCACCCGGGCATCTTCTCCGTCTCGCACCATTTGGGCGTCTGGCGGCGCTTCGTCTTCGGGTACCAAAGCCGGATCGCTCGGATCGAACTGGGGACGGCGTTCGCGACGGATAGCGTCGATGCGCAGGTTGCGAGCGATGGTGAAAATCCATGTCGATGCAGAAGCCTTCGTTGGATCGAACATTTCGGCTTTGCGCCAGATCGTCAGCATCGCTTCCTGTACAAGATCGTCCGCCAGTGCCATGCCCGCGCCGCCCCGCAGCAGATAGCTCTTCACGCGTGGTGCGAAGTGCGAAAAGAGAATCTCGAATGCGGCACGATCACGCTTCGCGCCCACGACCGCCAGCAGCGCCGTCATATCGGCTGGCAATGCAGGCTTGGTGTCGCTCATCCGCGCCAGTTGAAAAAGATGACGGCGCATGCCCGTCCCGGTGTTTGGGCGCCAAGGCGAATTAACAAGCCCGAGGGCGGTGACAGGCTGAGCATGCGCCATCATAGCCAGTTTTACGGAACAAGCGCGGTTCCGGATCACATCCCTGCGCTTTTGATCCGCCGGCCCCCGGAGTGCGTAAGGAGGATACCCAACAAAGGAAGGCCCCTTGCGCGCTCCCTACACGATATTGCGCGGAGACTCAGTTCGCGAGAAACGGCATTTCGCGGTCGTTGGAACCGGTATCGCGGGAATGTCCGCCGCGTGGCTCGCGTCGGGTGCCCATGACGTGACCGTCTATGAACGTGAATTGCGGATTGGCGGGCATTCTCACACGGTCGAGGTCGATACACCGGCGGGCAGAATTCCAGTCGATACGGGCTTTATCGTCTATAACGAGCAGAATTATCCAAACCTAACCGCACTTTTCCGCCACCTGGGGGTTCACACTCAAAAAAGCGAAATGACGTTCGGTGTATCACTGGACAAAGGCGGCTTGGAGTATTCCAGCCTTGTGTCCGGGCTGGCAGCACAGCCGTCTAATTTTCTGCGCCGTGATTATCTCACGATGTGGCGCGATCTGTTGCGGTTCTATCGCGAAGCGCCTGAAACACTGAATGCCGACGATACACGCACGACGCTTGGTTCCTACCTCGACACACATGGATATTCGGAAGCGTTCGCACGCTTTCATCTCCTGCCTATGGCGGCGGCGATCTGGTCGGCCTCGCTGGAGGACATGCGTGCACATCCGGTTGCGGCGTTTGCGCGTTTCTTCACGGATCACGGATTGCTGAAGCTGGTGAACCGGCCGCAATGGCGCACGGTAACCGGCGGCTCGCGGGAATATGTGAAAGCATTGACTGCGCGCTATGCCGATCGCATTCGCGTGCGCTGCGGCGCTAACGCAATTCTGCGCGATGCGATGGGGGTTACCGTCATCGGCGACGATGGCGGAAGCGCGCGCTATGACGGCGTGATTATCGCCTCCCACGCCGATCAGGCGCTTGCCATGCTGCGCGACGCCAGCATGGAAGAGCGTGCACTATTGAGCAGCATCCGCTATCGGCCCAACAAGGCGGTTCTGCATTGCGACCCGCGGCTGATGCCAAAACGCCGGATGGCCTGGGCCAGTTGGAACTATCTCGGCCATATCGATGATAAGCCGAATGACGATTTGTGCGTCACCTACTGGATGAACAAGCTCCAGAACATCGCTCGACGTGTGCCGCTTTTCGTCACGCTCAACCCGCGCGAGATGCCGCGGGAAGAGATGACCTACGGCGTTTACGATTATCATCACCCGGTATTCGACGCGGGCGCAATGGAAGCGCAGCAACGGCTCTGGCATTTGCAGGGCGTGCACAACACATGGTTCTGCGGGAGTTATTTCGGCTCCGGCTTCCATGAGGACGCGCTTCAGGCAGGCCTTGCTGCCGCGGAGGACGCGACGGGGGCGCGGCGACCCTGGAGGGTGGCAAAGGAATCGGGCCGCATCGCACGAATGCCGCAACTCGCGGACCTTCCGACATGAACGCGATCT
>JBQCJO010000295.1:0-4360 GCA_051952735.1 Rhizomicrobium sp. | reverse complement strand
CGCGGTGGTTGAGGGCGAAGGGCCGCTGGTCGTCATGGTGCACGGATTTCCCGAAAGCTGGTTCTCCTGGCGCCATCAGCTCGGACCGATTGCGGACGCGGGCTTCACCGCCTGCGCCATCGACGTGCGCGGCTATGGCGGCTCAGGCAAGCCGCAACCTGTCGAAGCCTATGCGATGGAGCACATGATCTCCGACGTCGCGGGCGTGATCGAAAAACTCAGCGACGACGGCAAAGCCGTTCTCATTGGGCACGATTGGGGCGCGCCCATCGTCTGGAACAGCGCGCTGGTGCGGCCGGATCGCGTGCGCGCCGTGGCGGGATTGTCAGTTCCGTACACCGCACCCGCGAAGATGTCGTTCCGCGAAGCCTATGAAGCGATCTTCACGAAGAACGGAAAGTTCTTCTATCAGCACTACTTCCAGGACGAGGGCGTCGCCGAAGCGGAAGCCGAAGCGAATGTGCGCGATTTCCTGCGCCGCTTCTATTACGCGATCAGCGGCGACGCGCCGGACGGGACATGGCCGCGCGACAAGGTCGTCGGCGACACACTGCTGCACCGCTTGCCGGATCCCGATCCGTTTCCGGAATGGCTGCACAAGGATGGGCTCGCCTACTTCACCAACGAGTTCAAGCAGAGCGGTTTCCGCGGCCCGATCAACCGCTACCGCAATCATGACCGCGATTTCGCCTATCTGAAGCAGTTCGCAGATCGCAAGATCAACCAGCCGTCGCTCTTCATCGGCGGCAGCCGCGATTTGGTGCTGACGATGTTCGGCAAGAACGATTTCGTCACGCCGATGAAAGAGCACCTCACCGATCTGCGCGGTCACGACGTGTTGGAAGGTTGCGGCCACTGGACCCAGCAGGAACGCCCGGCTGAGGTGAATGCGCGGCTGATCCCGTGGTTGAAAGGCTTGTAGTTCCAGGCTGGAACCAGCGCGCGGAACTCTCGTTATATCCCCGGAGCCATTCGGGGACGCGCCATGTCCGCATTCATGCTGTACGTTATCGGTTTCATCATCCTGCTGGGCGGGCTGATCTACGGCGCCTGGCTGATCCACATTCCGCAGACTTGGATCATCGTGGGCTCGTTGATCGTGATCGGCCTCGGCGTCATGTCCGCCGTCTCGCACACCAAGCGCCGCGATCCGCCAAGCGAAGCGCCGAACCCATAATCAGAAAACCACCCTCCCCTTGAGGGAGGGTCGAAATTTGCACTTCGCAAATTTCGGGGAGGGGTGCGCGCAGCGCCCGCACCGCGCCATGACCCCTCCCCGAAAATTCTTCGCTGCGCTTCGAATTTGTCGGCCCTCCCTCAAGGGGAGGGCGGTTTTTTAGCGCGTACCTGCGAGCGTTTTGCCGACCGCCAGCATCGTCGCGTCCGTCGTCACGGTGACGAGGTCGAAACCCTTCGCGAACATCGCTTTGGCGAAGTCCGTCGTCGTGCCGAAGATGCCGGCTGTGAGGCCTGCGCCATGTGCCGCCGCCAAAATCTTCTCGATGGCGGCTTGCGTGTCCTTGTCCATCGGATTTGCGTGACCGTCCGTGGTGCCGAGCGACAGCCCCAGATCGCTGGGGCCGACGAACAGCATGTCCAGCCCCGGCGTCTTCGCGATGGCTTCGACGTTCTGCAATCCCTTCGCCGTTTCGATCTGCGCGATGGTCAGCACCGTCGTGTTGGCATGCGCCGAATAATCCGCGCCGCCATACAGCACCGCGCGGTTCGGCCCAGCGCTACGCACGCCAAGCGGCGCATAACGCGCGGCGCCCACGAAATGCGCGGCTTCCTCCGCCGTATTGATCGTAGGGCACATCACGCCATAGGCGCCCGCATCCAGCACACGCTGGATATCGCCGGAATCATTCGATGGCACGCGCACGATCGGCACGCAGTCGGTGGTGGACACAGCAGTCAGCATCGCCAGCGCGTCTTTGTAATCCGCCGGCGCATGCTGCAAATCGATGGTCACGCTGTCCCATCCCTGATGCGCGACGATCTCCGCCGCATAGGCATTGCCGAGCGAGAGCCAGCAATTGTTGGCTTTCTTCCCGCTCTTCCAGATTTCGCGAAGCTTGTTGGGACGCATGATGATGCTCTCTCTTTTGCACTAAAACAAAATTGTCATCCCCGGCCGAGCGACGGAACGGAGCGAGGGGAAGGGGACCCAGGTATGTCCGGCAGCGTGATCTCACCCATCAAGCGGTCGTAAAGATCGTTCCATCCTGAGTTCGCTTCTTCAATCAGCTTAATCTTCCAGGCGCGATTCCATCGCTTCAGCCGCTTTTCGCGCGCGATGGCGATGTTGATGTCCTCATGAAACTCATACCAAACAAGAATGTGAACGCCGTACTTCTTCGTAAATCCCTCGACGAGATCGCTTTTGTGCTCCCAAGTTCGCCGGATGACATCGTTCGTGACGCCGACATAGAGCGTACCGTTCCTTCGGCTCGCGAGCATGTAGACGTAATAGTGATGTTCTCTCATCCTATTCTGACCACCTGGGTCCCCTTCCCCTCGCTTCGCTCGGCCGGGGATGACAAGTCTATTTGAAAATCCCCTTCGGCATCATCACGTGGACGCCCTTGTTGTGGTCCACGATCTCGGTGATGTCCACGTCGCCAGCAACGCTGGTCAGCATATAGGCATCGTCGCGGCTCATGCCCTTGTCGCGCACCAGGAAGTCGATCATCTCGCGCACCGCCTTGTGCGTGGCCACCGACAGATCATCATCAAAACCCATGGCGATGTAGAACTTCGGCGTCTCCGCGCGGGGATATTTGATGTGCATGTCGTGATGCACGATGAAGGTCAGCGTGCCGATCAGCGAGGTTTCCATCGCGGTGATGTCCACCTCGCCATTGCCTTGCCCGGCATGGCCGTCGCCGATCTCGAACAGTGCGCCTTTGTTCCACACCGGCAGATAGAGCGTCGTGCCCGCAACAAGCTCCTTGTTGTCCATGTTGCCGCCGATGATGGTGGGCGGCGCGCTGTCGTATTTGCCGAAGTCGGGCGGCGGCGCCACGCCCATGCTGCCGAAGAAGGGATGCAGCGGAATATCGATCCCCGGCGCGAAATGCGCGACCATCTTTTTCTTGTCGAGCGGGATGATCTTCATTCGCGCATAGGGGAAGTCATCCGTCATCAGCCCCGCGCCATAGCGGAAGGCGTTGTAGGCGTAAGGAATCGCCAGCTCGATCTTGTCGATGCGGATTTCCAGCGTGTCGCCCGGCTCCGCGCCTTCGATGTAAACGGGCCCGTTGAGGATATGCCCGCCCGGTCCGCGCGCGGTGAGCGGCACCTTGTCGAACACGTCCTTCAACGCCTGTTCGATATCCGCATCCGCCACGCCCGCTTTGGCGAGACCTTTGGGGCTGTTCGTCAGAAGTGTGCGGAAGACGACCGTGTCGCCGGATTTGATATGCAGCACCGGCTTGGCGCTGGCGTCATAATTGCCCCATGCCACTGTGTCCGGCGCGGCGTTGAGCGTGAAGGTTTCGGCATGGGCGGCGGTCGCGAAGGCGAGCGCCGTGGCAAACAACAGAGTCCTGACCATTTTTCCTCCCCGGCGCGGCGGGGAGGTTAGCGCAATGCGGCGCTACTTCAATCGCTCATCGTCGCGCGCGCGGCTTTCCAGCCACATCGCGTTCAACACCGCCAGCGTCACCGCGAAACCCAAACCCAGAACCCAACTGAAATACCACATGGGCGTCTCCTAATAGGCGTGGCCGGAATCGATATCGCTTTCCTTCACGGGCCCGCGCAGCACGCGGTAAACCCAAACAGTGTAAGCGACGACGACCGGCAGGATAAGAACGGTGACGCCCAGCATCACCGCGAGCGTCAGCGAAGAGGACGACGCGTCCCACACCGTCAAGCTCGCATTCGGTTCGCTGGACGACGGCAGCAGGAACGGAAACAGCGCCGCGCCCGCCGTGGCGATGGTGCCCGCGGGAACGAGCGCGGAGGCGAGCATCGCGTAACCCGGAAAGCGCCGCAGCAGCACCGCTACCACCGCGCCGCCATACGCCGCGAACAGCGTGAGCATGATCCACGGATGCGACGTCATGTTCGCGTACCAGCCATGCGGCGTGCGCACGACCATCTTCAGCAGCGGATTGGACGGCCCGTCATGCGCGATCTCGCCCACGATCTGATAACCGTCGATCTGCCCCAGCCACACGCCCGCCAGCGTGAACAGCGCGATATAGAGGATGGCCGCATACAGCATCGCCCAGCCCGCGCGCATCTTCACCGCGCCGCTCGCTTTGTAGTTCAGCCAGCTCGCGCCATGGAACACGATCATGGAGAGACTGACCAATCCGCAGAGCAGCGCGAACGGATTGAGCAGCGACAGCAG
>JBQCJO010000294.1:0-5989 GCA_051952735.1 Rhizomicrobium sp. | reverse complement strand
CGGCGTCAGGCGCAAATCGAGATTGCGCGATTGTCGCTGGAGTTCCCCGACATCGTTTTGGTTGACGACAATCCGCACAAGCTCGGATTCCGCAGCCGCTTCGACTATCTCGCGTATTTCGAAAAGAATCCGGAGTTTGTTCGCTTCTGGCGGCACTATCGCGAAGCGTCGCGCATTGCGAATTTCCGGATCTTCCGCTGCAGCCGAAACTGCAGCGGAGTTTCCGCGAAGCAGTAGGACCTATCTCCGGTTGACCGCCCAGGGGCCGGGGCCGGCGGCGGCGATATAGAGAAAGACGAAGCAGAACAGGATCGCTTCGCCGCCCTTGTTGATGACCGGGAACGGCCCGCCCATCGCGACATGGACCATCCAATAGGCAATCGCCATTTCACCGGATGCGATGAAGGCGGCGATGCGGCTGAACAGGCCGAGCACGATGAGGGCGCCGCCGATCAGTTCGATATAGCCCGCGGTCATGATGAGCATGGCGTGATCGGGCGGGATGGGCATCGATGTCGGGAAGTGAAGAATCTTCACGGCGCCGTGCTCCAGGAACAGGAGCCCGGCGACGATGCGCAGGATACTCAAAAGCTGCGGAGAATATTTATCGAGAAAACTCATGGCAGATTCCCCCTGAGGTTATGGGGGCACAATAGCGCGAGTCGGGTTAGACTAAGCGGCGATCAAGACGGGATATGCCCTCCATGTCCGAACCGGGAATTCCACGCCGGCGGCCAAGACACTGGCTCGAATATATTTCGACGGCTTTCGCCGTCATCATTTCGCTCATCTCGCTGTGGGTCGCGATCGAAACCGAGCGGGCGAACCGGCAGATGGTTGCCGCATCGTCCTGGCCGCTGCTCCAGGTGGACAGCAGCAATGTAGATGACAAGGGCAATTCGGTCCTGCTGTTCCGCGTGACGAATACCGGCGTCGGCCCCGCCAAGGTGCGCAGCTTCGAGGTATTCTATAAAGGTCATCCCTATACGAGCGCCGTATCGCTGATCCGCGCATGCTGCAAAAAGGATTTCGTGCGGCCGCCGCCGGATGACACCGATCCCAAGAACTTCTTCATCACGGGCGGCGTGCCGGGCAATGTGATCCGTGCCGGTGAAACGCATCCGTTCATTCAGATGGGGCTGGGGTCGAAGAATGAAACCGTGTGGCGTGCGCTGAACGCCGCGCGCAACACCGATATGTTCTATCGCATCTGCTATTGCTCGGTGTTCGACGAGTGCTGGACGAACACAGTGCATGGACGAAACCAGCTCGACCCCACATCCGTCGGCAAATGCCCGGTGCCGCCGGTGCCTTATACGGAGTGACGGATGGCGGCGGGGGCGAGACCGGAAGCATCTTTCATGCGCCGCCATTGGACGGAGACGCTGTTCGCTGTGGCCGCGCTGTTCGTCTCGGCGGTTTCGCTGTGGATCGGCATCCGCACCGAGGAAGCGAACGAGAAGCTCGTCGAAGCGAGCACATGGCCGTTCCTCCAGATCGACAGCAGCAATACCGATGGGCAGAATCATTCGGTTTTGTCGTTCGAAGTCGTGAACTCGGGCGTGGGGCCCGCGAAAGTGAAGACCTTCGAGGTGTTCTGGAAAGGCAAACCATTCCGCACATCGAGCGAGCTGATGCACGATTGCTGCGGCTATGCATTTCCGACCGTGGATATAGCGAAGCTGGAAGGCGGGTCCGTGGCGCTTGTCACCAGCGCCCGCATGACCAAGACCGTGATCCGCGCCGGCGGCGAGTCGCCTTTTCTGAATTTTCCTCTCAACGAAAAGAACGCGGATGCGTGGCGCAAGTTCGATAGCGAGCGGCAGAACGGCAATATCCGCTTTCGAATCTGCTACTGCTCGGTGTTCGACGAATGCTTCCTCGACGAAGCGGATTTCTCCGGCAATCAAGGCCCCAGCCGGGTTGACACCTGTCCGGTCCCGAAGGTGGGATATATCCAGTAGCGCACAGAGAAACGATGTCCGGAAAAGAAGAAGAGCAGGCGGGCGGGCATTCGTTCATGCGCCGCCATTGGACCGATACGCTGTTCGCCGTCGCGGCTCTGTTCGTCTCGGCGATCTCGCTTTGGGTCGGCATCCGCACCGAGGACGCCAATGAGCAACTCATCGCGGCGAACACCTGGCCGTTCCTTCAGGTGATGGTGAACAACGCCACGCCGGAGGGAAAAGAGAACCTGCAGTTCAATGTCGTGAACACGGGTGTGGGCCCGGCGAAGGTCGAAAGCTTCGAGGTGTTCTACAAGGGCAAGCCGGTGCGCGGCGGCAACGAGCTGGCGGCTTTGTGCTGCGGCTACAAGAAGGTCAGCGCGCTGAGCGAAGAAGGCCGCAAGCGCACCAAGTTTCTCATCGGCACCGTGCAGGGCATGGTGCTCCGGTCTGGCGAGCAGGAGTCGTTCATCATCTATCCGCTGGGCGATGACAATCTCGCGGTCTGGAACGCGCTCGATCATGCGCGCAAGGACATCACCTATCGGCTCTGCTTCTGCTCGGTGCTGGACAAGTGCTGGCGCAGTTCGCTGACAGGTGAGCTTTCGACGCCCGGCCAGTTGCATCCGGAGCAGGTGAAGACCTGTCCGGTTCCGTCTGTGGCCTATACGGATTGATCAGCGGTTGAAACGCATCCAGGCGATGTAGCGGCGGAATTGCGCGTTGGTGAGGCTGTCCGCGACGGCGGCGGCTTCGGCTTCGAAGAAGCGCATGATGCTGGCAGCGAACCACGCCACCGCCCCAGTGGCACCAGCTTCCAGCTCGGCGACGCGCGCGAGCGGCAGATGCTCACGGCTGGCGATGAGATGCGCGGCCTGTGCGGCTTCCAGCGGCGACATGGCGAATCCTCCCGATTCGAGAGGGAGGATAGCCGAAGCGTGTTAAACTTCCGTTGCGGCTTATTTTGCCTTGTGGCGCTCGAGGAAATGCTCAAGCCAATGAATGTTGTAGTCGCCGTTGATGATGTCCGGCTCCTTCAGCAATTCCAAGAAGAGCGGCACCGTCGTCTCGATGCCCCCGACCACCAGTTCATCCAGCGCGCGGCGCAGGCGCATCAGGCATTCGTTGCGGTTGCGGCCGTGGACAATCAGCTTGCCCGCCAGTGAATCGTAGTAGGGCGGCAGGCGGTAGCCGTCATACATGGCGCTGTCGAAGCGTACGCCGAGACCGCCGGGCGCGTGGAACGCCGTGATTGCGCCGGGCGAGGGCACGAAGGTGAAGGGGTTCTCCGCATTGATGCGGCATTCGATGGCGTGGCCCGCGAAAGTTACGTCGTCCTGCTTCATCTCCAGCGCGCCGCCATTCGCGATGCGGATCTGCTCGCGCACGATGTCGATGCCGGTGATGGCTTCCGTCACCGGATGCTCCACCTGCAGGCGCGTGTTCATCTCGATGAAATAGAAGTGGCCGTCTTCGAACAGAAATTCGATCGTGCCGGCGCCAAGATAGCCGAGCTTCTTCAGCGCCTTCGTCACCACGCCGCCGATGTCGTCGCGCTGCTTGGCGTTGAGGGCGGGCGATCCTGCTTCTTCCCAGACCTTCTGGTGGCGGCGCTGCAGCGAGCAATCGCGCTCGCCCAGATGAATGACGTTGCCGTGGCCGTCCGCCAGCACCTGGATTTCGATGTGGCGCGGTTTCTGGAGATATTTCTCCATATAGACCTGGTCGTTGGCGAAAGCGGTTTTCGCTTCCTGCCGCGCGGTCGCGAGCGCGAGCGGCAAATCCGCTGCGGTCTGCGCCACCTTCATGCCGCGTCCGCCACCGCCGGCTGTCGCCTTGATGAGAACCGGATAACCGATCTTCGCGGCAACCGAGGCCGCGTCTTCATCTGTTACTGCGCCACCCGAACCGGGGACGGTCGGAATGCCGACTTCCTTCACCACTTTGATGGCGGTGATCTTGTCGCCCATCATGCGAATGTGATCCGGCGTCGGGCCGATGAAGGTGATGCCGTGCTCCTTCACGATCTCCGCGAAGCGCGCGTTCTCCGACAGGAAGCCGTAACCGGGATGGATGGCTTCGGCGCCGGTGATCTCGCACGCGGCGATGAGCGCGGGGATATTCAGATAGCTCTGCGCCGCCGGCGGCGGGCCGATGCACACGCTCTCGTCGGCCATGCGCACATGCATGGCGTTCGCATCCGCCGTGGAATGCACGGCAACGGTGGAGATGCCCATCTCCTTGCAGGCGCGGACGACGCGAAGAGCGATTTCGCCACGATTGGCGATGAGGATTTTCTCGAACATCAGCTGATGATGAGCAGGGTCTGGCCAAACTCGACCGGCTGGCCGTTTTCGATGCAGATTTCGCTGACCTTGCCGCCCTTGTGCGCGGTGATCGGGTTCATCGTCTTCATCGCCTCGACGATCATCAGCGTGTCGCCTTCCTTCACGGTCGAGCCGACGCTCACGAACGCGGGCTTGCCCGGTTCCGGCGCGACATAGACGGTGCCGACCATCGGCGAGGTGACGGCGCCGGGGTTCGGGCCGCTCGGCTTCGGTGCTTCAGCTGCCGGTGCGGCGTGCGCGACAGGCGCATGCATCACCGGTGCTGCCGCCATGGCAACGCCGCCGCGGGCGACGCGCATGCGCAGGCCGTTCTGCTCGATCTCGATTTCGGTGAGGCCGGTTTCGTTGAGAAGGTCCGCAAGCTCGCGGATGGCATCGGAATCGACCGACGACTTGGACTTCGCGGCGGGCTTGGCGTCTTTCATGCTCATTCTTTTTCTTCCTTGAGAAGCGCCACCAGCGCATCGACGGCGAACAGATAACCGTTCGCGCCCAGCCCGCAGATGAGGGCATCGGCTGCCTCTGCGATGAAGGAGCGGCGGCGGTATTGCTCGCGCTTGTAGGGGTTGGACAAATGCACCTCGATCAGCGGATGGTTCAGCGCGCGGCAGGCATCCAGCAACGCGACCGACGTGTGCGTATAAGCGCCGGCATTGAGGATAACGCCGCAACCGGACGTTCGTGCCTCCTGAATCCAGTCCACCAACTCGCCTTCGTGATTGGACTGGCGGAACGAGATCGAAAGGCCATGCGCCTTGGCGCGGGCCTTCACGGCTTTCTCGATATCCGCCAGCGTCGCGTGGCCATAGACCTCCGGCTCCCGCGTCCCCAGAAGGTTGAGGTTCGGGCCGTTCAGAACGTAGATCGGGAAGGTCTTGGAACTCTGGGCTTTTCGGGCCAAGGGGACTCCGGCGAAGCGGTGCGTGGTGGGCCTTATAATGCCCCTTGGCGCGAGGGGAAACCCGGCTTTCCGCCTTAGGTTTATTGACTTCCGGACCGGGTTGGGGACCATCCGGCCCGTCCCAGGGGTGCCCACACGGGCTGAGACCGCCGACGCGGAACCCTAGAGAACCTGATCCGGCTCGTACCGGCGTAGGGAGCGGATGCCACAGAGCGCCGTTCCTGTTTTGAAGAGGAAGACATGGCGCTCAACATCACCGTCAACGGCGAGGCCCGCAGTTTCGAGAATGCGCTCAGTGTGCGCGGGCTGCTGGCTGCGTTGGGGCAGGACCCGGCGAAGGTGGCGGTGGAGCGCAATCTCGAAATCGTGCCGCGCTCGCAATACGACACGCTGATCGTGGGCGAGGGCGACAAGCTGGAGATCGTGCATTTCATCGGCGGTGGGAATGCGCCGGTGGAAACGCCGCGCGTGGACAAGCCGCTGGTGATTGCGGGCAAGACGTTCAAGTCACGCCTCATCATCGGCACGGGCAAATACAAATCCTACGAAGACAATGCGCGCGCGCTGGAAGCGAGTGGCGCGGAGATCGTGACGGTCGCGGTGCGCCGCGTGAATCTCACCGATCCCAGCCAGCCCAAGCTGGTCTATTTATTTGTTTTGAAGAAGGTGACTTATCTACCGAACACGGCGGGCTGTTTCACCGGCGAGGAAGCGGTGCGAACCCTGCGTCTCGCGCGCGAGGCGGGCGGATGGACGCTCGTGAAGCTGGAAGTGCTGGGGGAGAAGAAGCTGCT
>JBQCJO010000293.1:0-3696 GCA_051952735.1 Rhizomicrobium sp. | reverse complement strand
GCTCGTCAAACGCATCATGGGATTGGCCAAGCCTGTCGTCTGCGCGGTGAATGGCGTTGCCGCCGGCGCGGGCGCGAATATTGCTTTCGCCTGCGACATCGTTCTGGCCGCCAAGAGCGCGAAGTTCATCCAGAGTTTCTCCAACATCGGCCTAGTCCCGGATTCCGGCGGCACATGGATATTGCCGCGCCTCGCGGGCCATGCGCGGGCGATGGGATTGGCGCTCACCGGTGAAGCGTTGAGTGCGGAGAAAGCCGAGCAATGGGGCATCATCTGGCGCGCGGTTGATGACGCAGAACTGAAAGCGGAATCCGACAAACTGATAGAGAAACTGGCGATGGGACCGACGAAGGGTCTCGCCGCGATCAAGAGCGCGATGCAGCGCGGCTGGCGCAACGAGCTGAACGCGCAGCTCGATCTGGAACGCGACCTTCAACGGGAATTGGGCCGTTCGCAGGATTACAAGGAAGGCGTCGCCGCATTCGGCGAAAAGCGCGCGCCGAAGTTCAAAGGCCAATAGGCCGTCAGGAGCATTCCATGAAATTGCAGAGCTACGTCGCGGACCAATGGATCGCGCCGGAAGGCAATCTCTCACCTATCGCATCCGCCGTCACCGGCGAGACCGTGGCCGAAACCGGTACGACGATACGCGATTACAAGGCGATGCTCGATCACGCGCGCAATGTCGGCGGCCCTGCTCTGCGCAAGATGACGTTCCACCAACGCGCCAAGATGCTGAAAGCGCTGGGCGATGCGGTGATGGCGAAGAAGGATGAGCTGTACGAACTCTCCTATAATACGGGCGCGACGAAAGCCGATGGCTGGATCGACATCGAAGGCGGGGCGGGCACGCTGTTTGCCTATTCCTCCAAAGGCCGCCGCGAACTGCCGAACGACACGATCATCGTGGAAGGCGCACCGGAAGGACTATCGAAGCGCGGCACCTTCATGGGGCAGCACGTGCTCACCTCGCGCCAGGGCGCGGCGGTGCATATCAATGCGTTCAACTTCCCGGTCTGGGGCATGCTGGAAAAGCTTGGCCCGACATTGCTGGCCGGCATGCCCGCCATCGTGAAGCCCGCGACGGCGACGGCGTATCTCACCGAAGCGGCGTTCCGCATCATGATCGAGGCGAACGTGCTGCCGAAGGGCGCGCTGCAACTGATCATCGGGCCGACGGGCGATCTATTCGATCACCTGACCGGACAGGATGTCGTCTCCTTCACCGGCTCGGCCGATACGGCGCAAAAGCTCCAGCGCCATCCGGTTATCGCGCGCGAAAGCGTGCGCTTCATCGCCGAGCGGGATTCGCTGAACGCCGCCGTGCTGGGGCCGGATGCGGTGCAAGGCACGCCGGAGTTCGATCTCTTCGTCAAAGAAGTCGTGCGCGAAATGACCACGAAGGCGGGCCAGAAATGCACCGCCATCCGCCGCGTATTGGTGCCCGCCGCGCAGATGGATGCGGTGGAAGCCGCGCTGAAAGATGCGCTGGGCAAAATCACGGTCGGCGATCCGCGCGACGAGAAAACCCAGATGGGTGCGCTCGTCTCCACCGCGCAGCGCAACGATGTGCGCGAGAAGATCGAGACGTTGTCGAAAGAAGCGCGTATCGTGTTTGGTGACCCGAGCAAGCCAGACGGCAAAGGCGCGTTCCTGTCGCCCGTGCTGCTGCGCTGCGACGCGCCCGGCAAAGCCGAACGCGTGCACGACACCGAAGCCTTCGGCCCGGTTGCGACGCTGATGCCCTACAAAGACTTAAGCGACGCCATCGCGCTGGTGAACCGTGGACAAGGTTCGCTGGTGATGTCGCTTTATACTTACGACCCCAAAGTCGCGCGTGATATGCTGACCGGATCGGGCGCGTTCCATGGCCGCCTGTTCATTCTGGATCGCGATTGCGCGAAGGAATCCACCGGCCACGGCTCACCGCTGCCGAACCTTATTCACGGCGGCCCCGGCCGTGCGGGCGGCGGCGAGGAAATGGGCGGCCTGCATGGCGTGCATCATTACATGCAGCGTACCGCGCTCCAGGGCAGCCCACGCATGCTGACGGGCGTGACGCATGAATGGATGCGCGGCGCGCCGGAAATGCGCGAAGGCCCGCATCCCTTCCGCCTGCGCTTTAATGAATTGGAGTTGGGCAAGACGCTGATCACCCAGCCGCGCACCATCACGCTGGAAGACATTGAGCATTTCGCCCATTTCACCGGCGACACCTTCTACGCGCACATGGATGAGGAAGCCGCGAAAGCCAATCCACTGTTCGGCGGGCGCGTGGCGCATGGCTATCTGCTGCTCTCCTTCGCGGCGGGATTGTTTGTCGATCCGCCACCGGGTCCGGTGCTGGCCAACTACGGCCTCGACAATCTGCGTTTCACCAAGCCGGTGAAGCCGGGCGACAGCATCACGGTGCAACTCACCGCCAAATCCAAATCGTTGCGCAATCCCGAAATGGGCGAAGTGCGCTGGCAGGTGATCGTCACCAACCAGAACGGCGAACTCGCGGCGACCTATGAATTGCTGACGATGAATGCCGTGTGATGGATTTCGCGTCGCGCGCAGACTTGGAAAAAGAGCAGCTCAAGCGGCTGCAATGGTCTGTTGCGCACACTTATAAGAACGCGCCCTACTACCGCGCCAAATGCGAGGCCGCCGGTGTCACGCCGGACGACTTGGAATCTCTGGCCGATCTCGCCCGCTTTCCCTTCACCCTGAAAAGCGATTTCCGCGAGAATTATCCCTTCGGTATGTTTGCCGTGCCGCATGAACAATGTGTGCGGCTGCACGCCTCGTCCGGCACCAGCGGCAAGCCGACGATCGTGGGCTACAAGCAATCCGACATTGATCTCTGGAACACCCTGATCGCGCGGTGCATCACCGCGGCGGGTGGGCGCAAAGGCGATGTGCTGCACAACGCTTACGGCTACGGTCTCTTCACCGGCGGCCTTGGTCTACATGGTGGCGCGGAGAAATTGGGCTGCGTCGTGGTTCCGGCGAGCGGCGGCCAGACGGAGCGACAAATCCAGCTTATCTGCGATCTGAAACCGCGCATCATCTGCTGCACACCCTCTTACATGCTGGCGCTAGGCGAAGCGCTGGAGCGTGCCGGCATCGATCCGCGCGAAACCTCAATCGAAATCGGTATTCACGGCGCAGAGCCTTGGAGCGAGGAGATGCGCGGCGAGATCGAGAAGCGTTTCGATATCACGGCACTCGATATTTACGGCTTGTCGGAAGTGCTCGGTCCCGGTGTCGCGCAGGAACGCGCCGATGCGCGCGGTGCATTGACGGTTTGGGAAGATGCCTTCTTGCCGGAGATTGTCGATCCCGAGACCGGCACGCCCTTGCCCGATGGCGCGGAAGGCGAACTGGTGTTCACGTCGTTATCGAAGGAAGCCTTACCGATCATCCGTTATCGCACCGGCGATCTGTCCCGGCTCTCCGCGCCCGTGGGCGATATGCCGATGCGGCGCATGGATCGCATCATGGGCCGCAGCGACGACATGCTGATCATCCGCGGCGTGAACATCTTCCCTCGCCAGATCGAGGAATTGATCGTTTCCGAACCGGGCCTTTCGCCGCATTATCGCATCGACGTGATGCGTGAGGGCGCAATGGATATCCTGAAAGTCACCTGCGAAGCGGCAGGCGATGCCTCCGGCGCACACGAAACGCTCTCGCTGCGAATGAAATTGC
>JBQCJO010000292.1:0-5434 GCA_051952735.1 Rhizomicrobium sp. | reverse complement strand
TAACCCTTCGTCACCGCCTTCGTCGTGTTGCCCACCGCGTCGAGCGCATCGGTCGTCTTGCGAACGTCGCCTTCGAGGCCCGCCATTTCGGCGATGCCGCCCGCGTTGTCGGTCACCGGACCGAACGCGTCCAGCGCTACGACCATGCCGGCCAGCGACAGCATCGTCGAAACCGCGATCGCGATTCCGAAGAGGCCCGCAAGCCAGTTGGCGACGACGATGCCGACGCAGATCACCAGCGCCGGAAGCGCCGTCGACTCCATCGACACCGCGAGGCCCTGAATGACGTTCGTGCCGTGACCGGTGACGGACGATTGCGCGATCACCTTCACCGGACGGAAGCCCGTGCCGGTGTAGTATTCGGTGATCCACACGATGGCGCCGGTAACGGCGAGGCCGACGATGCCGCAGAAGAACAGCGTCTGGCCGGTCACAAAGTGGCCCGGCGCCTGCGCGATGACCGTGTTCAGGCCGACGATCCAGTCGGTGAGCGGCCACAGGCCGATCAGCGAAAGCACGCCGGTCGCGATCACGCCTTTGTAGAGCGCGCCCATGATGTTGTTGCTGCGTCCAAGACGGACGAACAACGTGCCGATGATGGACGTAATGATGCACATGCCCGCGATGGCAAGCGGGTAAAGCATCAGCGCGTTCTTGAGGTCGCCCGCGAAGTAGATCGAAGCGAGCACCATCGTGGCGACCGTCGTCACCGCGTAGGTTTCGAACAGGTCGGCGGCCATGCCGGCGCAATCGCCGACGTTGTCGCCCACGTTGTCGGCGATCGTCGCCGGGTTGCGCGGGTCATCTTCCGGGATTCCGGCTTCCACCTTGCCGACCATGTCGCCGCCGACGTCCGCACCCTTGGTGAAGATGCCGCCGCCGAGACGGGCGAAGATCGAGATAAGCGAAGCGCCGAAGCCCAGCGCGACGAGCGCGTTGGTGATGACGCGACCCTGCGTTTCATCGGCGAGATCGAGGTTCAGGCCAAAGCGCAGGAACGCGTAATAGCCCGCGACCGCGTGAAGGCCGAGGCCGACCACGAGAAGGCCCGTCACCGCGCCGGAGCGGAAAGCGACCGAAAGACCGGCAGCCAAACCCGTGCGCGAAGCTTCCGCCGTGCGGACGTTCGCGCGCACCGACACGTTCATGCCGATGTAGCCGGCCAGACCGGAGAACGCCGCGCCGATCAGATATCCGACGGCGACCTGCCAGCCGAAGATCCAGAAAGCGGCCGCGAAGATCACGATGCCGACAATGGCAATGGTCGTGTACTGGCGGTTGAGATAAGCGGCCGCGCCTTCCTGAATGGCGGCGGCGATTTCCTGCATGCGCTCCGTGCCTGCGCTCTGGCTCAGCACGGAACGGATCGTCCAGGCGCCATACAGCAGCGCGAGCACGCCGCAGGCGAGGACGAGTTCAAGTTCCAAACCCATTGGATTCCCTCTTGCGAATTTTTGGATACCCCGGCCGGCGCCAAGACACTGGCCGGTCCCCATGGCCGGCCGGAACAGACCCACCGCTTCAAGGGCGGCAGAGCTATGCCAAAACAGGCGGGTTGGCGCAACATTTTGATGCGCCGCAGGGACTTGGCAGAGGTTCAGGAAGGACTAGTGGAAGGGGCGTTGCCGGGCCGCATGGGGCTGATCTGGACCTGCATCAGTTTGAGATCGGCCACTTTGCCCGCCCCCATCACTTTCCTGACCACCGCCAGGAGGCGAGCTTGCAGCGTGGTGTTATCCACAGCCATCGCGCCGTCCGGCTTACCGATCGAGGACGCATTCACATCCCGCACGAAGGCGTCCTGGATGAAAGGCATTTTTCCCCGGATTTCGAGGGCCGTAGCTTGCGATGTTCCGACGATCTTGCAGGAAACATAGGCGTAGGCGACCAGCGTGCTGCCGTCCGTCAACGGTGCGATCAGATAGGGCATCTCCACGCTCGTACCGGCAGCAGCGTCAGCTTTCTTGGCCGGCTCTTTGGCAGGCTCCTCGGCCATCGCGGCGCTGAAGCTCGCGAAGATCGAGAGGCCGAGGATGAGAGCGATGCGGCGCATGACGAACCCTCGCAAACTCCGCCTAACGGAGCATGAACGAATCAAAAGTGCCGATACCCCTTCCCTGATACCGGAATTTCGCGTCCCGATGAATCCAGCAAGGCGACGCCCGCGCCGCTTTCGACACGCCCGATCTCGGTGATCGCGCAATCTCCCCCGAGGCGTAGGATTTCCGCGCGGCTCGAAGCTGGAGCGGTAAAGGCAATCTCATAGTCGTCACCAGCGACGACCGCCGTCGGGACGGCCACACCGGCATTGCGCGCCGCTTCAGATAAAGGAATTCGATCCATGTCGATGGAAATGCGGACCTTCGATGTTTCCGCGATATGGCCAAGATCGGCCATCAGGCCGTCGGAAACATCGAGGGCCGCACTCGCCTTCGCACGCAACGCCCGACCGAGCGCCATGCGCGGCTGTGGAACAAGATACCGCGAGACAAGCACCTCGCGATCACGGGAAGAAATGTTGGGGACCTTGTTGTTGAGGGCCGCGAGCCCTGCCCCGGCGTCGCCAATGGTGCCGGATACGAAAACAAGATCACCCGGCTTCGCGCCGTTACGGCGGATCATCGTTCCGGCAGGCACTGTTCCGAATGCCGCAATCGATATCGTCAGGGGACCGTTGGTCGCCGTCGTATCGCCACCCAAAAGCGAAATGGCGAACGCCTGCTGGTCTTCGGCCAACCCCTTCGTGAACGCCGTCATCCACGCAACAGTCCATGTGTGCGGCAAAGCGAGCGAGAGCGTATAGCCGATCGGCACAGCGCCTTTGGCGGCGAGATCCGACAAATTCGTGCGGAGCGCCTTGCGTGCGATCAATCCCGGTTCATCTTCGGCGCGGAAGTGCACGTCCGCACTCAACAAGTCGGCTGTGACGACCAGCTCTTGGCCGTCCGGCACGCGGATCGTGGCGGCGTCGTCGGTGAGGCCGTAAGCGCCCGGCGCGCCGGCGGCAAGCGGGGCAAAGAGCTTCGCGATCAGTTCGAATTCGCCGGGACGGTCAGAACTGGAGTTCGTCATCGGGCGGCGTCTCGCCGAATTCCGGCGCGCGCTTGCGATGCGCAAGCTTGTCGAGCGCCGCATTCACGAAGGAAGGCTCGTCGCCTTGGAAGAAGGCATGCGCGATATCGACATATTCATCGATCACGACCTTGGCCGGAACGTCCTTGCGATCGATCAGCTCGAAAGCCGCCGCGCGCATGATGGCGCGCAGAATCGAGTCGATCCGCTCGAGCTTCCAGTCGGAAGACAGACAGCGCGCCACCGAACGATCGATCTCGACCTGGTGCTGGGGCACACCGCGCACGATCGCGCCGAAGAACTCTTCGTCCGGCATACCCGCGGGCGATATCTCAGCTTCCTTGCCGAAGCGATGATCGGTGAATTCCAGCGCGACCTCTTCCGCGTCGGTGCCGGTGAGTTCCATTTGATAGATGGCCTGCACGGCGGCGAGGCGCGCAGCATGGCGAGCGGCAGCAGAAGATGGAGAAGACGCAGTCATCACAGTCCAAGCTTGGTGCGGTAATGGATAAGTGCAAGGCAAGCACGCGCCGCGTCGCCGCCCTTGTCGCTTCCGGTCGCGGAGGCACGAACCAGTGCCTGCTCTTCGTTCTCGACTGTCAGGACTCCGTTGCCGATGCAAAGTCCTTGGCGAATGCCGAGATCCATCAAGCCGCGCGCGGACTCGTTGGAAACGATTTCGAAGTGATAGGTCTCGCCACGGATTACGCAACCGAGTGCAATAAATCCGTCGTATCCCTTGTCACTCCGCGCAGCGAGCGCAATGGCTGGCGGGATTTCCAACGCGCCGGGAACGGAGACACGATCGAAATTCACGCCTGCCGCATCCAGCGCCGCCGTCGCGCCATCGAGCAGCGCATTTGCTATGTGCGAATAGAAGCGCGCCTCAACGATCAGAATATTCGTCTTCGCCACTACGCGCTCCGCTTACGAATGGGATGGGTGCCAACAATGTTCAATCCATAACCGTCCAGTGCGACGATCTTCTTCTCCGGCGTGTCGGTGAGCAGGATCATGTCTTTCACCCCCAGGTCGAGAAGGATCTGCGCGCCGACGCCATACTCCTTCACGCGGCGGCGATCCGCATCGTCCTGCGTGCGCCCGGTCACCACGTCGGAAACAAAAGTGGGCCGCGTCGAGCGCAGGAGCACGACAACGCCCCTACCCTTCTCTGCGACGATACGCATGGATTCACCCAGCGCATCGCGCTCGGTATGCGCCCAGGAGAGGACATCACTGAACACGTTGATGGCATGCATGCGGACCAACACAGGCTCCGGCGTCGTGATGTCGCCCTTCACCAATGCGATATGCTCGGCATAGTCCAGCTCGTTCGCATAGACGATCATCTTCCAGGCGCCGCCGTTGTGGCTCTCGAAAGATCCGTCGTGAATGCGCTTCACAAAGTGATCGTATTTGCGGCGATAAGCGATGAGGTCGGCAATGGTGCCGATCTTGAGGCCATGCAGCTGAGCGAACGGCACAAGATCCGGCAACCGCGCCATCGTGCCGTCATCGTTCATGATCTCGCAGATCACGCCCGCGGGATTGAGACCCGCCAGGCGCGCGATATCGACAGCCGCTTCCGTGTGCCCTGCGCGCACAAGCGTTCCGCCATGGCGGGCAACGAGCGGAAACACATGGCCGGGTGACGTGATGTCGTTGCGTCCCTTTGTCGGATCGATCGCAACCGAGATCGTGTGGGCGCGATCATGCGCCGAGATTCCGGTCGAGATGCCTTCCTTGGCCTCGATGGAGATGGTGAAGGCCGTCTGGTTCGGCGTGCCATTCACCTGCGTCATCATCGGGATGTTGAGCGCGTTCGCACGATCCTGCGTCAGCGCGAGGCAGATCAGGCCGCGACCGTTCTTCGCCATGAAGTTCACGGCGTCCGGCGTGCACATCTGCGCCGGGATGACGAGATCGCCTTCGTTCTCGCGATCGTCGGCGTCCATGAGGATGAACATGCGCCCGTTGCGCGCATCCTCGATCACGTCCTCGATGGCGGAAATATAGTCGTGATAAACGGAGACGTTCATGCCTTCACCAGCCGCGCGACATAGCGCGCCATCAGATCGACTTCGAGATTGACCTTCGCACCCGGCTTCTGCCGCCCGAAAGTCGTGACCTTCCAGGTATGCGGAATGATGTTCACCCCAAACCGCGAGCCATCCACTTCGTTCACGGTCAATGAAACGCCGTCCAGCGCGATCGAACCTTTCGGCGCAATGAACCGCGAAAGCGCCACCGGCGATTGAAGGACCACACGGGTCGATTCACCTTCGGACTTCATGCTGACGATCTCTGCGATGCCGTCGATGTGGCCGGTCACGATATGGCCGCCCAGTTCGTCGCCCACCCG
>JBQCJO010000291.1:0-4204 GCA_051952735.1 Rhizomicrobium sp. | reverse complement strand
CATCGGCGACATCGAACGCGGCGCTGTCCTGTTCCTGGTTCGGCGCGCTGTCATTCACTTCGCTGACCAGCTGCAGTTCCTGAATGCCCAGCTGCGTCCACGCCGCCATCAGCCCCGGCGTCACAGGCTTGCCATGCGCGTCGATGATCTTGGCGCCAGGCGGTGCGGCGATGTTGGAACCGACGGCAGCGATCTTGCCATTCTCGATCAGCACATCCGCGTCGTTCAGCGTGCCGGCGCCTACGGTGTAGACGTGGCCGTGTTGAATGAGCGTGGCGTTAGATGGGGCAGGCGATTGCGCTATCGCAGCTCCGCTCGCTAACAACCCCAGTATCGTCATTGCCCGGCTTGTCCGGGCAACCCATTTTTTTGCTTCAAGAAAATTGGGTCGCCCGCATGAAGCGGGCGATGACAAAGTGAAGGAGGTGAACAAGTGTCTCATTGGCCTGCTCCTCCGGTGTTGGCGTTGCCTTCCTGCCCGATCTCGAAATCGCTGCGCGGGCTGAGCTTCGGATTGCTGCGGTCATAGAGCAGGGCGCCGTCGATGAAGACTTTCTGCGCGAGCGCATAGACGCTGAGGGGATCACGATCCCACAGCACCACATCCGCGTCCTTGCCCTTTTCGAGCGTACCGGTCTGGTCGAGGATGCCGAGCGCTTGCGCGGGGTTGCGTGTCATCCATGCAATCGCATGCGCGCGCGTGATCGGGTACCCCATGCGCCGCCCCGAGGCCATCGCCTTGGCGACTTCCTGATTGAGACGTTGAATGCCAAGCGGATCGTCGGAATGGATCATGGCGCAGGCGCCGGCGTGATCCACCATGGCGATGTTCTCCGGAATGCCGTCATAGGCTTCCATCTTGAAGCCCCACCAATCCGCCCACATCGCGGCGCAGATGTGGTTCTTCTTGAGGAGATCGGCGACCTTGTAAGCCTCCGCCGCATGATGGAACGCAGCGATGCGGAAACCGAATTCCTTCGACACGTCGATCATCGTGGCCATCTGGTCGCCGCGATAGCAGTGCATCTGCACCGCAATCTTCTTGTCGAGAACGAGCGACAGCGTTTCGAGACCGATATCGCGATCCGGCGGATCGCCCTTCTTGTCCTTCCAGTAGCTGCGCCATTTCTGGCGATATTCGACGGCTTTCTCAAAAGCGGCGCGATAACCCGCGACGTCGCCCATGAGCGTCATCGGCCCGCCTTTCTTGCCATAGACGCGCTTGGGATTTTCGCCGCACGCCATCTTCAGACCGTAGGGCGCATTCGGGAATTTCATGCCTTGGGTGGTGACGGATGGCACGTTCTTCAACACGACCGAACGGCCGCCGATGAGATTGCCGGAGCCGGGAAGGATCTCGAGCGTGGTGACGCCGCCCGCCAGCGCGCGGGTGAAGCCGGGATCCTGCGGCCACACGGAATTTTCCGCGCGGACGTAAGCGGTGACCGGGTTCACCATCTCGTTGCCGTCCGCTGTCGCTTCATTGGACGGGGAGGGATAGACGCCAAGGTGCGAATGGATGTCGATCACGCCGGGCGTGACGAACTTGCCCTTGCCGTCGATAACAACGGCGCCCGCCGGCGCGGTGAGGTTCTTGCCCACCGCAACGATCTTGCCGTTCTCCATCAGCACATCGCCGCCATCGATCTCCTGATCGGTGCCGGTGAGGACCGTGGCGTTGCGGATCAGCGTCGGCTTCGACGGCAGCGGCTTGTAGGTGGAGGGGAACTGATCGTTCGGGAATTGATCGGCAACCTGCTTGCCGTCATCGCCGCCGGATTTGTGCAGCGCCGGTATCAACGCCCATGCCAGCACCAGCGCCACAACGACGATGGCGGCTGCGCCCCAGGCGGGCAGCCCGTTCTTTCCCATGATGAAATCCCCTCAACGCGGAGGGGAGAGTTGCGCGGTTGCCGCGCGGGCGCAACCGGATTCGGGCCGATTTAATCTTCGCCGAACTTGGCTTCCACAAGCGCGAGGATCGCTTTCATCGCTTCATCGGCATCCGGGCCTTCGGCGGTGATCTCGATCTGCGTGCCGAGCGGCGCGCCCAGCATCATCAGTCCCATGATGGAACGGCCATCGACGGACTGCCCGTCCTTGCTCACCGTGATGCGCGACTGGAAGCGCGCGGAAGCTTCGACGAGTTTCGCGGAGGCCCGCGCATGCAAGCCCTTCTTGTTGACGATCGTGGCGACTGCGCGTCGCCGCGAAGAGTCGCTCATCCGTGGCCTGCCAGATCGGCAGAGCCCGCGCGCATATATTTGCGGCCGGCTTCGATGGATTCCTTCACCGCCTGCTCGAGCGGAAGACGTCCGCGGATATCCACGAGCTTGATGAGGCTGGGCAGGTTCGCGCCCGCGAGCACTTCCACCTTGCCGCGCTCCAGGAGCGTGAGCGCGAGATTGCACGGCGTGCCGCCATACATGTCGGTTGCGATCACGACACCGCTGCCCATATCGACGGCTTTGGCGGCAGCAGCGATCTCGCGCTGACGCCGCTCGATATCGTCTTCCGGGCCGATGCACACGGCGCGCAGATGCGTCTGCGGGCCGACCATGTGCTCCATCGCGGAAATGATTTCCTGCGCGAGGCGCCCATGCGTGACGAGAACGATTCCAATCATGACAAAACCAAATCCCAGCGCGGCGCACGATAGCAATTCGACGCCGCGAGAAAAGACCTCATTAGGGGTTGCGATGCTCGCGAAAAAGTGCCTTGGAAAATGCCGCGGCGGCGAGCACGATTTTCGCAGGTGCTGACGCCTCGAACGGTGAAAGCCAGATCAACGGGGGCCGTTCATCTTCATGAATGGCCAGCTCCGGCGGAGTCACATACTTCTCCGGCTGCGGCATGCGCGGCACATAGCCTTCCTCGATCATCTCCACGGCGAGCGCGATACGCGCCTCCGCAACGAAGGGAGCGGCAACGATGCCGAGGCCGCGCGCTTCGATCAGTCCTGCCAGCGATTTCGGCGCACGCGCATGCAGCGCGCCGTCCTGTGCGTAAATTTCCGTGCGATCATCGGCAACGAGTTTCGCGCCGCGTTCCATAAGGCGCAACGCGAGGTCGGATTTTCCCTTGCCACTTTCACCCAGCAGCAGAATTCCGGCGTCTTCCGGCGCGCCGAAGACTTTGCCAGCTTCGGCGAGAACGACGCAGGACGCATGGATGTTCACCATGGTCATTTATGTGGGCCTTGCGAGCGGCAATTCAACGGTGAACCGCGCCCCGCCGCCTTCGCGGTTTTCCGCCCATATCCGCCCGTTCGCGCCTTCCGCGATCTGCCGCGCGATGGAAAGGCCGAGGCCGGAATTCTTGCCGAAGCCATGCTCCGCCGGCCGTTCGGTATAGAAGCGATTGAACACCGATTCCAGATTGTCCGGCGGGATGCCGGAGCCTTCGTCCGCGACGCTGATGAGCGCGCGGCCCTGTTCGGCGCGCGCGGTAATCGAGACGGTTGCATTATCGGGGCTGAACGACACCGCATTGTCGATCAGATTGCGGAAGATCTGGCCGAGACGTTCGTCACGGCCGATGGTGGTCGCGCCTTCCGGCAAAGTGGACGCCAGCGAAAGCGTGACGCCGCGCGGAAGTTCCATGAACTTGTAGACCTCGACGATGGTTTCGAGCAGATGCGCCAGATCCACGCGGTTGGGCGTTTCGCGGCTGAGCTCGGCGTCGAGGCGCGATGCATCGGAGATATCGCTGATGAGCCGATCGATGCGGCGCACGTCGTTGCGCACCACCTCCATCAGTTTCTCGCGCGAAGCATCGTCCTTTGCGCGCGAGAACATTTCGATGGCGCTTTTCAGCGAGGTGAGCGGATTCTTCAGTTCGTGCGCGACATCGGCCGCGAAGCTTTCGATGGCGTCGATGCGGTCGTAGAGCGCGCGCGTCATGGATGACAGGCTCTCGGCGAGATCGCCGATTTCGTCGTGCCGTTCACGGAAGAGGGGCAGGGTATCGCGGCCCGCGCGGCCGCTGCGCACCGTATCGGCGGCGGCGGCGAGACGGCGGATCGGTTCTGCGATGAACCCGGCGAGATAGAGCGAAGACAGCAGCATCACGATCAAGGCCACCGCGAACACTTCGATGAGCGTCACCCGCTCTTCGCGGATGATGTCGTCGATGTCGCCGCCTTCGGTCGAGACCATCAGCACGCCATAGATGGCCTTGAAACGCTGGATGGGCGCGGCGACGG
>JBQCJO010000290.1:0-2398 GCA_051952735.1 Rhizomicrobium sp. | reverse complement strand
CATTGGCGGTCTTGCGGCCCACCCCCGGCAAGGCTTCGAGCGCCTCGCGCTGGCGCGGCACCTCGCCATGATGCTGCTCGATCAGCATGCGGCTGAGCGCCATCACATTCTTCGCCTTGGTGCGATAAAGCCCGATGGTCTTGATGTAGGGCGTGAGCTTGGCCACGCCCAGCGCCGCCATCTTCTCCGGCGTATCGGCGACTTTGAATAAAGATTCGGTCGCCTTGTTGACGCTCTTGTCCGTCGCTTGCGCGGACAGCGCAACGGCGACGAGCAGCGTGAACGGATTCTTGTATTCCAATTCCGTGCGCGGCTCCGGCATTTGTTTTTTCAGCCGTGCGAAGAATTCTTCCGCTTCCGCCTTGGTGAATTTGCGCGCCATGAAAGTTCCATAACCGCAGTTCCGCGCAAAAGCCATGATGATGAACGGGAACGAGAGGGTTGTGCCGCCGTTATACAACCAACGCGTAAGGAGGCAGTGATGTCCATACGAAATCTCGCCGTCGTCGCTGCGACGGCTTCCATGTTGGTTCTTGCCGGTTGCGGTACCGATCCCGGTGATCGCGCGGCCTCCGGTGCTTTGATCGGTGCTGGCGCCGGTGCGCTGGTTGGCGCTGCCACGGGTAGCGCCGCGACGGGTGCCGCTATCGGCGCCGTCGGCGGTGCGGTTGTCGGTGCGGCCACCGATCCGTGCGATCTGGATCTCGGCAATCCGGTGTGGCGCGATCACGGCGGACGCCGCGCTTATGAAGAGCGTTGCGGCCATCCCCCGCCGCACTAAGACAGGCATTAGAGAAAGCCCGCGCGTTGCGGGCTTTCTTTTTGTCTTGTCGCCGGCAGAACGCGTTATGATGCCGGTACCATGAACGGCGATCCGATCCTTCTTGACGAGACGCTGCGGCCCAGTCCGCCGATGGATGCGCGCACCCTGCTGATCATTTTGGCGGTGGTTGCAGCGTTCAACATCGCCTTTGCCTTGAGCTTCATCCTGCGCGGCGCTTGGCCTATCGCGCCCTTCATGGGTCTGGATGTGGCGCTCCTCGCCTGGGCTTTCCGCGCGAGCACGCGTGCGGCGCGCCGCTTCGAGCATGTGACGCTGACGCCGTCGCTTTTGCGCGTGGAAAAACATTCCGCGAAAGGCGCGGCCGGCAGCGCGGAGTTCAACCCCTATTGGGTGCGCGTGGATCTGCAGCGCCCGACGGAATTCTCTAACCGCTTGTTCCTGCGCAGCCATGGGCGCGAGACGCAGGTGGGCGATTTCCTCGCGCCGGCCGTGCGCGAAGGTTTCGCGAATGCCCTGAAATCCGCGCTTTCCGCCGCGAAAAATCGCCGTTTCGAGGCGCAAGATTCGGGTCGATAATGGGGCTTGCACATCCCATCTTCAGCCCATGAGCGAACTGATCAAACTCGAAGATTTCGAAACCACCCGGGACTGGCGGCGCATCGGACGCGCCATCCATTTCCTCACCGAGCGCTACACCGAACAGCCGCGGCTGGAAGATGCCGCCGACGCGGTGGGCCTCTCGCCGTTCCATTTCCAGCGCCTGTTCACGCGCTATGTCGGCGTCAGCCCCAAGAGCTTCATCGGCCATCTCACGCTGGAGCATGCCAAGCGCGAACTCGCGCAAGGCGCGAGCGTGATGGATGCCGCGATCGATTCCGGCTTGTCGGGTTCGTCGCGCCTGCACGATCTCTCCTTGAAGATCGAGGCGATGACGCCGGGCGAATATGCGAAAGGCGGACGTGGTCTTTCCATCGCGTATGGTTTCGCCGATTGCCCGTTCGGCCGCGTGCTGGTGATGACGACGGCGAAAGGCGTTTGCGGACTGGCGTTCGGCGACGAAGGCGAGGACGAGCGCATGCTTGCCGACATGACCTCGCGCTGGCCGCGCGCGGATTTCTTCGAGAACACGAAGCAAGCGGAAGAGATTGCACAAGCGATCTTCGAGCATGACGGCAAAACCGAAATCGGATTGCATCTGCTCGGTACGCCGTTCCAGATCAAGGTCTGGGAGGCATTGCTCGCCATTCCCGAAGGCAAGATGACGACCTATGGGACGCTCGCCGCGCGCCTCGGCGACGCCAAAGCATCGCGTGCCGTCGGAACGGCGGTGGGTCGCAATCCGGTATCATGGCTCATCCCGTGCCACCGCGTGCTCGGCAGCGACGGCGCATTACACGGTTATCACTGGAGCCTGGTGCGCAAGCGCTCGATGCTGGCGATGGAAGCGGCGCGTTCCGCAGAACGTCAGAGTCCGAGAACGTCCGCCATCGCGTAAAGGCCGGGCTTTTTGCCCTGTCCCCACTTCGCCGCGGCCAGCGCGCCATTGGCGAAGATGGAACGATCTTCGGCGACATGGCGCAGCACCACACGCTCGCCGTCGCCGGCGAAGATGAC
>JBQCJO010000289.1:0-12495 GCA_051952735.1 Rhizomicrobium sp. | reverse complement strand
GATTGAATCGGTTCTGAGACTGCCCGTGCGCTGGAGACGTTGCAGGATCGTCTGCCGCCGTTCCCTGTCGACGAAGCGAAGAAACAAATTGAAACTTCGCTATTGAAGCCCGTCGATGCGTTATTCGCTTCGTTCGGCGAGCCGGTGGCAGCAGCGTCTATCGCACAGGTCCATACTGCCGATACCACGGACGAGCCGCCGCGAAAGGTTGCGGTGAAGGTGTTGCGGCCCGGTATTGCGCAGGAATTCGCCAAAGATCTTTCGGCTTTCGCGTTTGCGGCGCGGATAGCGGAGCGTTATTCCGGTGAGGCACGTCGGCTCAGGTTGCGCGATGTCGTGAATACGTTGGCGGCTTCCGTTGCCATCGAGCTCGATCTGCGCATGGAGGGCGCAGCGGCTTCGGAGCTGGCCCAAGATACGAAGAACGATCGTGAATTTCGCGTGCCGGCGATCGACTGGAACCGCACCTCCGATCGCGTACTGACCAGCGAATGGATTGACGGTACGCCAATCCGTGATCCGAAAGAGGTGAGCGCGGCCGGTCATGACCCCAAACATGTGGCCGTGATCGTGGTACAGAGCTTCCTCACGCAAGCGCTGCGCGACGGCTTCTTTCATGCCGATCTGCACCCTGGAAATCTGTTCGTGGACGCCGAGGGCAGGTTGGTCGCGGTCGATTTCGGCATCATGGGGCGCCTCGATCCGGGAATGCGCCGCTTCCTTGCAGAGACACTCGCCGGTTTTCTCGCCCGCGATTACATGCGTGTGGCGAAAGTGCATTACGACGCCGGCTTTGTGCCGCCCAGCCATCCCATCGAGACATTCGCGCAGGCTCTGCGCGCGGTTGGCGAGCCGATCTTCGGGCGTACAGCGCGCGATGTATCCATGGCGAAGCTGCTCGCGCAGCTCTTCGACACGACCCACCGCTTTGACATGCAAGCCCAGCCGCAACTTGTTCTGCTTCAGAAAACGATGGTGGTAGTGGAGGGCGTGGCGCGTTCGCTCGATCCGAATTTCGATATATGGGAATCTTCACGGCCGGTCGTCGAGAAATGGATGTTGGAACAGGTTGGCCCTGAAGCCCGGCTTAAGGAAGTCGGCGATGGCGTGAACGCGCTCGGCCGTCTCGCGCGCGATCTTCCTCAGCTTTTGCGCAATGCCGAGCTGGTTTCGGCAATGCTCGCCGACGGCGGGATGCGCTTGCATCCGGATACCGTCCGCCAGATCGCGCAAGCACAAGCGCTACGCACGCGGCATGTGCGGATTGCTATCTGGATTGCTGCTCTGGCCTTAGGAGTGATCGCCGCGGGACTTCTGTAGATGCTGCTGCGCCACCTTCACGCGGCCAGCATCACAGGTTTCCGCACCTTTCGTTCCCACCACATAGACCGTCAGGTCATAGGTGTGATCCGAAATGTCGGGTAGGTCCGGCACCGTTACGCGTACTGCGCCCGCCGCAACCTTCTGTTCGGTTGCGAGAACCTTGCCGTAGCCAGGTGATTTGTCGCCAGGCTTCGCCGAGATCGTCAGCACCACGCGAACGTCGCTGTCCTTCTGTGCAATCTGCAATGGGCCGCAAGCCACGCCGATGATGTCGCCGGGCGCGACAACCGGAATGACCTCGTCGTTCGGGCCGAGCATCGAGTCATCCGCAAATGCGGGCGAACAGAATGCTGCCACGCTCATAAGCGCGGCACTGGCGAAAATCCTGGTGCGCATCGGAGCCGTCCTCCCAACGGAAAAGCCGAAGCAGATTCCGACTTTAGCAGGCTTTCCGCTTCGTCCATAGGGGCTTTGGCAGCTTAGAGCCGGGGGCGCCAAAGCCCCCGGCTCCTGTTTTTGCCGCTCAAATCAACGGCTCCGGCTCAGATACCAGAACCGCCAGCACATGGCGGCTGCCGCGACCAGAAGCCCAAAGGCGAGCCCGATCCAGATGCCCAGGCCCTTCAGGCCGAAGCCGAAAGCGAAGAGCAGGCAGCTCGGAAACCCGGCGAGCCAGTAGCTTGCGCCGGCGATCCACATGGGCGCACGAGCGTCCTTGAGGCCTCGAAGCGACATGGCCGCCGTGACCTGGACCCCGTCCGCGATCTGAAACGCGGCCGCGACGTGCAGGAAAGTGATCGCCAACGCGATCACTTCTGCGTTGGCGGCGCTGTCCGCGAAATAGAGCGCTGCGATCTTGTCCGGAAATATCCAGAGCAACACGCCCATAAAGCTCATGAACACGGCCGCCATGCCGATGGCGAGCCAGCCCGCACGGCGCACGGCTTCACCGTCCCGCGCGCCAGCCGCCAAGCCCACGCGAACCGTCGATGCCATGCCGATACCGAGCGGCACCATGAAGGTGATCGAAGGCGCGTTCAGCGAGATCTGATGCGCATCGACATATGCCATTCCGAATGTGCCCATTACGAGCATCGAAGCGTTGAACAGCATCGCTTCGAACATCATGGTGAGCCCGATCGGCATGCCGAGCCGGAACACTTCCGCAAGCTTGTCCAGATGCACCCGCGTGAAATCGCGCAGCACATGATATTTGTGCAGCTCGGGGGTCAGCCGAATGACAATCGTCATCGCGAAGAAGCTGAACGCGTAGGAGCAGGCGCTCGCAATGCCAGAGCCCAAGGTGCCCAGCGCCGGCAAACCGAAATGGCCGAAGATCAGCGCATAGTCTCCGAGCGCGTTGAAGCCGATCGCGAACACCATGACGATGAGCGACGCATTCGGCCGCGACAACGCGGTCGAGAAGTTGCGCAGCACCTGATAGCCGAGCGAGAAGGGCAGGCCCCAGCACAGTGCGCGCAGGAATACGCTCGCACCAGACGCCAATTCCTCGCTTTGACCCAGGAACATCAGGACGGGCTTTGCGAACAGCAGCAAAACGATCAGCGGAACGCTGATGGACAGCATGGCCCAGAAGCCCATGCGCGCCGCATCGCGCACGCCCTCGCGATCATTCGGATTGGAGCCAAGGATGTGCGCGATCATGGGCGAGACCGCCGAAACCGGGCCGCACCCGAGAATCCAGCAAAAGAAGAACGCGATATTGCCGATCGCAGCGGACGCGAGCGCTGTTGCGCTGTAATGGCCGAGCATGACGGTGTCGGTCGTCATGATCGCCATCTGCGCCAATTGGGTGAGCACCAGCGGCCACGCGAGCTTGAGCATCTCGCGCGCTTCGGCGAACCACGCATCGAGGCCATGCCCGCTAACGCGGGCACCAGCGTGGGAAATATCTATCTCTTCAGCAATCTGTGACATGGCACGAACTTTTTCTGTTGTGCCCGAACCTGGCGCAGAGGGACATGCCAGATACAAAAATCCCCTCCGGAGCCAGGCTCGGGAGGGGTGAAAACTGCGCGATCAGGGTGTCCTAATGCGCGCTCTCCTCGCGAGCCGATACGGCGATGACGCCGCCCGGGAATCCGGACGGTGCGGCCGTGCAAACTTTCATGAGCGATCGACTATTCATGTTTTGCCGGATTTCCCGCGCGAGAATCATATTCGCGGCCCCATGCCGCGAAGTGCAGCGTGGGTACGCCCGCCCCGCACCCAAGTCAACGGAGTTGGTTAAAAGTCATGGCCCTGTTGCGCAGAACGCACATGCTGCACCGCAACTGTAACAGGATGAGGGACTGCGTTAGTGTCCGCGCATGGCACAGGCCGAACTATTCGCACGAGGTGGACTTTCCGTACTCGACTACCGCTGCACCGCAGGGCCGGACACAAAGCCCTTCGTCGAATGCCATGAACGTCATTCGATTTCCTATGTGCGACGGGGAAGTTTTGCTGTTCGCTCTCGCGGGCGGACATTCGATCTTGTCGCCGGATCGTTGTTCATTGGGCATCCGGGTGACGAATATATCTGCACGCATGATCATCATATTTGCGGCGACGAATGCCTCTCGGTGCAGTTCGAGCCGGAACTAGCCGAAACTATCGGCGCAAGCACCGATCTGTGGCGGGGCGTTGTTATCCCACCATTGGCCGAGACGATGGTGCTGGGCGAACTGGCCCAATCGGTTTCACGAGGCGAGAGCGATATCGGGTTGGATGAGGCAGCGCTCGCTTTCGCGGCACGATTTGCGAATGTCGTTTCAGGCAAGACTCGTCAGACGATCTGTGCACAAGTGGCGGAGCGGCGGCGCGCCGTGGATGCTGCTGGATGGATAGAGGCGCATTCGACCGAAGAGATCGATCTGTCGCGAGTGGCCAAGCGCGCCGGATTGAGCGCCTTTCATTTTCTCCGTGTGTTCGCAAATGTGCTCGGCGTGACGCCGCATCAATATTTGGTGCGGGTGCGCCTCAAGCATGCGGCCCGGCTTCTGGCGGATGAAGAGCGCGCTATAACCGCCATCGCGCTGGATGTCGGCTTTGCCGACCTTTCCAATTTCGTGCGCAGCTTTCGCCGCGCCGCCGGCGTCTCTCCCAGAGAATTCCGCAGAGCGGCGAGGGGCGATCGCAAGATTCTCCAAGAACGGATCGCCGCCCACGCTGCATGATCGTACTCCGTTATTGGAGAGGATCATGGCTTCCATTCGAATCGAAACATCCGTGGCCGTATCGCCGGACAAGGCGTGGGCGGCATTCCGCGATGTTGGCGCTGTCCACACTCGCTTGGCGCGCGGGTTTGTGACGGATTGCCGCCCCGAGGAGGGCGCGCGCATCGTCACTTTCGCGAACGGCTTTGTCGCGAAGGAATTGATCGTCAACATCGACGACGAGAACCGGCGCCTGGCTTACGCGGTGAGCGGGAGCGAGCGACTGTCACACCATAACGCGTCGTTTGAAGTTCGCAGTGAGGGCGCTGGCTGCCGCATCGTCTGGGTCGCGGATATTCTGCCGAACAGCGCCGAGCCCATCGTCCGCGGAATGATGGAACAGGGCTCGGCCGCGATGCGGAAAACGCTGGAGGCGGCTGACAAATAATCCGTACTTGTGCCTTCCGCTGCGTCCGGCGCTACAGTCGCCGAAACGCTATCGGAGGCACGCTATGGATTTCAGCATTCCCAAACACATCACCGAGCTTCTCGGCCAGATCGACGAGTTCATCGAACGCGAGATCGTTCCCCTGCAGAAGCAGGACGATAATGACCGCTTCTTCGATCATCGCCGCGAATGGGCTCGCACCGATTTCGAGCATGGCGGCCTGCCGCGCAAGGATTGGGAAGCGCTCCTGGGCGAGATGCGCCGTCGCGCGGACAAGGCGGGCTTCTTGCGTCTTGCACTGCCGGAGGAATTCGGCGGCAAGAATATCGGCAATCTGGCGATGGCCATCATCCGTGAGCACCTCGCGGCGAAAGGACTTGGCCTTCACAACGACCTGCAGAACGAGACGTCGGTGGTCGGCAACTTCCCGCAGATCCTCATGATGCGCGACTTCGGCACCGAAGAGCAGAAGAAGACGGTCCTGCCCGGCATGCTGAACGGCACGGTACGGCTGGCCTTCGGTCTCACGGAGCCGAAGCATGGTTCCGATGCGACCTGGATGGACACGCGCGCGGTGAAGGATGGAAACGGCTGGCGCATCAATGGCGAGAAGATGTGGAACACAGGAGTCCATGTCGCCTCACACGACATGGTGTTCTGCCGAACCAGCGGGAATGACGGCGATGCGCGCGGGCTCACCTGCCTGATCGTGCCGATGAACGATCCGGGCGTAAAGATCGAAGAATATATGTGGACGTTCAACATGCCGACGGATCACGCGCGCGTGTCGTTCAAAGACGTGTGGGTTCCGGACTCGGCGGTGTTTGGTCCGGTGGACAATGGCCTCGTTTTGGCGCGCCATTTCGTGCACGAAAACCGCATCCGCCAGGCGGCGAGCGGTCTTGGCGCCGCTCAATACTGCATCAACGAGAGCATAGACTACGCCAACACGCGCAAGCCGTTCGGCAAGCCGCTGTCGCGCAACCAGGCCATTCAATGGCCATTGGTGGAGCTTCAGACCGAAGCGGAAATGCTGCGCTGGCTGATCTATCGAACGGCGTGGGAAATGGACCGCATGACGGGGCCGGAAATCCAGCTCTATCTCTCCGACAAGGTTTCGATGTGCAACTACAAAGGCAACAATCTCGTCTGTAACGCCGCGGATTGGGCGATGCAGGTGCACGGTGGTTGGGGCTATTCGCGCCATAAGCAGTTCGAGCACATCTATCGTCACCATCGCCGGTATAGAATCACCGAGGGCAGCGATCAGATTCAGATTCGTAACGTCGCGGGACACATGTTTGGCTTCATCGGAAAGAACCGTCCGCGCGAGCATTGACAGCACTGCCGCCGAAACTGTTTTGTTTTCGAACGATGGGACAGATGCAATATGCGCATCTGTCCCATTTGCGTTCAACGCGGCGTGCCGAAGAAGATTTTCCAGAAAATCTTTTTGTGCGTGCATTGATTTGCGCGACGCGATTGGTTGTCATGCGCCGCGCGTTGCCGGCGCGAGAGACGCGAAAATACATTCGGCGGCTGGGGATTGGCAAAAATGGAAACGCAAGCGTTGGGGTTTGTGCTTGAACGGTCGCCACGCCGCCAGAGCCATCTCGAACATTCCGTCGTACCTGTGCAAAGGCTCTCCAATCCAAGCGCCCAGCGTCTCGTTGAGACGTGGGAAGCCCTGAGAAGTCAGGGCGGGATGGTCATGGGTCACCACTTTCCCTCACGGAAATTCGCGAGCTTGCTTCCCAACATCCTTCTGCTCGAGAAACTGGAGCACGCGCGCGACTTCCGCATCCGCATCGCGGGCTTCGGAATGCTCTGCTTCTACGGTTTCGATCCAAGCGGCCGGTGTCTGGCCCAGCTCTATAGCGGCGAAAGTCATCGGGCACGTTACGAAGCGCTGAACCGGGTGATGCGCGGTTGTCCGAACCTGTCGTTGTCGCGGCTTTGCCATAACGGCCAGACGGTCTTGCAGCGCGAAATTGTTTGCCTTCCCGTAGTCGCCTCGGATACCCGAACGCCTCTGGTCCTGGCTGCATCGTTCTGGAACAGACGCTGGCTGAATTGAGCGCGGCGCGCTAGCGTCGGCTGTCACGATCGGCGAGGACGATTTGCGGAAAACTCTCAACATCGCCCACCGCGGCGGCGCGGGTTTGCGGCCCGAGAATACGCTGGCTGCTTTTCGCGACGCGGTTGCCCGCGGGGCTGACGGTGCGGAATTGGATGTACAGCTGAGCAAAGACGGGCAGGTGGTCGTGTATCACGACTATCGCCTGAAGCCTGAGATTACGCGGTTGAATGGACACTGGCTGACGCGCCCCACGCCGCGTATCAAGGATCTGAAGTTTGTGGAACTGGAGAGCTTCGACATTGGGCGCTGCGATCCGCATTCGAAATATGCGGCGAGCCATCCCGATGCGCAGGCAGAGGACGGCGAGCGCATCCCGACCTTGGCCGACGTGGTGACAGTCGCGAAAACAGCGAAACAGGATTTCTGGTTACAGGTGGAGTTGAAGACATCCTTCTCCAATCGCGAGGAAGGACCCGACCCGATCACGCTGGCGGAGGCGGCGGTGAAAGTACTGCGTGAAGCGGATTATCTGCACAGAACGATCTTCGTCGGCTTCGATTGGCCGGCGCTGTTGCACGCCAAGAAGCTCGCGCCCGGGACCGAATGCTGGTTCACGACGCTGGCGCAGAGTTGGTTCTCGGATGGTCCCGTGCCGGCGGAAGACGATCCACCAGCCGAACCCGCGCTGCAGATGCTCCGGCACTGGGCGAAGGCTGGGAACTCGCCGTGGGCGGGTGGATATGACGCCGTGAAATACGATGGCTCGATCCTGAAGGCGATCTCGGCTGCCGGCGGCGACGGATGGTTTCCGCCCTATGGCGACATCAACCCGATGCGCGTGTCGTTTGCGCGCGCGTTGGGGTTGAAAGTCGGCGCCTGGACGGTGGATCGTAGGCCGGACATGCAGCGCATGATCGATTGTGGGCTGGATGCGATCTGTACCGACCGGCCTGATGTCCTCGCGGACGTTCTGTCCTCCGTTTGAACGTCCAGCCATCGGCGCAAAGGAGCCATGCGGTCAATTTGGCATGGAGATGCGTTGCGGTCATCCTGCAATGTGCAATGAATCCGCAGGTTCAGACATGCGAGGGATGCAATGATCGCCAAGGATATTTCTTATGAAGCCGGTGGAAAGCTCTTGAGGGGCTATTACGCCGTGAACGATACGGCTGGCAGTAAGCGACCCGGCATTCTTGTTTGTCATCAAGGCGGCGGCTTGCGCGATCACGAGAAAGAGCGCGCACGAAAGCTTGCCGAACTTGGCTATGCGGCGTTCGCTTATGACGTCTATGGCGAAGTCGCGCAGACGCCCGATCAGGCGATGACGTTGTTGACGGCGCTGATGGCCGATCTGAAAACATGGCACGCGCGGATGCTGGCAGGGATCGCGCAACTTAAGGCGCAGCCAGAGGTCGATGCAAAGCGGCTCGGCGCCATCGGCTTCTGCTTTGGTGGGGCGAGCGTTCTGGAACTGTCGCGGATTACATCTGACATTGCCTGCGTGGTGTCTTTTCATCCAGGTTTGCAAGGCGTTCCCGAAAAGGACGACCGGCCGGTGCATGGCAAGGTGGTGGTCTGCGCAGGTGAAAAAGATCCATTGATACCAGCGGAAGGGCGCGATCGCCTGATCGCGCAGATGAAGGCGGCGGGCGCGGATTGGCAATTCCTCATCTATGGCCGCGCCGGTCACAGTTTCACCGACAAAAGTGTGGACGCGCTTGGCATTCCGAACTTCAACTATGATGAAGCCACGGACCGGCGCTCGTGGTCCGTCATGCGCCAGATGTTCGAGGAGACGTTTGGCGCGGTCTAGAGCTATTTGAGGGGAGCGCATGGCGCAGCTTTTTTCGGAATTTCATCTCAAGGGCGTTTCGCTCAGGAACCGCATCGTCGTCTCGCCGATGTGCCAATATTCAGCGGACGACGGGATCCCAAACGAGTGGCACATGGTGCATCTCGGAGCTCGCGCCATCGGGGGAGCCGCCTTGGTGATTGCCGAAGCGACGGCGGTTTCGCCGGAGGGACGCATCACGCCGGGTTGTACGGGCCTGTGGAACGATCGGCAGGCCGAAGCTTGGGCGCCGGTCGTGAAGTTCGTGAAGGGGCATGGCGCAGTGCCCGGCATCCAGATCGCGCATGCCGGACGCAAGGCAAGCGCCAATCGTCCGTGGGAAGGCGACGATCATATTCCATCGAACGATCCGCGTTCGTGGGATCCACTGGGGCCGTCGCCGGTCGCGTTCGGCGCGAATTTGCCGCGCGTGCCGCAAGAACTGACGAAGGCTGAAATCCTCCGCATACAGGATGACTTCGTAGCCGCCGCAAAGCGGGCGCTGACCGTCGGGTTCGAATGGCTGGAGCTGCATTTCGCGCATGGTTACCTGGCACAAAGCTTCTTCTCGCCCATCGCGAACAAACGCACCGACGAATATGGCGGCAGTTTCGAGAATCGCTCGCGCTTTTTGATCGACACACTGAAGGCCGTACGCGCGGTGTGGCCGGAGAAATATCCGCTGATGGTGCGGCTGGGGGTGAACGATTTCACCAAGGACAGCCAGCCGCTGGAAGAAGCCATCCAGCTTGTGAAGAAGTTCAAATATCAGGGCATGGACATGATCGATGTCAGTCTCGGCTTCAACACACCGGACATTTCCGGCGTCCCATGGGGACCGGCGTTCATGGCGCCCATCGCGCATCGCATCAAAGAAGAAGCAGCCGTGTTCACGGCGGTGGGCTGGTTCATCAATGAGCCGCAACAGGCGGAAGACATCATCGCGACGGGGCAGGCGAACCTCGTGATGCTGGCGCACAAGGAGCTGGACGACCCGCACTTCCCCTATCATGCAGCAAAAGCGTTGGGCGTGGCCGATCCACAGAAGCTGCTTCCGCCGCAATATGCCTATTGGCTGAAGGGGCGGTGAGAGTGATTACGCCTTCACCAATCCTTCTTCCAACATCGCTTTATGCACGGCAGGGCGCTTGGAGACGCGTTGGAAAAAGTGCCGCAAATTCTCCGGCAGCTCGATCTTCACGTGATGCGACCATGTTGTCATCACGAAGAGATAGGCGTCCGCGATGGTGAAGGTGTCGCCGGTCAGAAATTGCTTTCCCTCGAGCTGTTCGTTCACGTAGTCGAAGCGTTTGGCAATCTTCGCTTTCGCATCGGCCTTCACTTCATCGGAAGCATTGCCGAAGAGCGGCCCGAAGTTTTTGTGAATCTCGCCGTTGATGAAGGTCAGCCACTCGACAACCTTGTAGCGGTTGTAACCGCTTTGCGGGATCAGCTTGCTCTCGGGCTTCAGATCGCCGAGGTATTGAACGATTGCCGGACCTTCGGTGAGCATATTGCCGTCATCAAGTTTCAGCGCCGGCACATATCCTTTGGGATTAATCTTGTAATAGTCGCTGCCGTCCTCGAGCGTGTGAGCCTTCAGATCGACCTTGATAAGTTCTAGGGGAATGCCCGCTTCGTTGGCGACGATATGCGGTGAGAGCGAGCAGGCGCCGGGCGAGTAGTAGAGCTTCATGAGATGTCTCCCTCAAATGGCAGAACGCCATATGAGGGAGTAACGCGTCGTCATGCAATCTGTTCAGTTTCCCCTGATCTCGACACGGGAACTCAGAAATGACCACCGGTCACGGCATAGAGTAGCAGCCAGGGTTCGATCACGAAATCGATGGTGGCATGCGCGATCATCGGTGGGATAAGGCTGCGGCCGCTGGCGAGGTAGACGATGCCGAGCATCAGCCCAAGAACGGCGGTGGCGGCGACGGCTCCAATAACTTGCGCCATCTGGACATGACCGCTCAGACCGCCCCAACCGACATGGGCCAGGCCGAACAGAATTGCGGAGATGAGAAGCTGTACGATCCAGTGTGCGCCGCCGTCGCGGGTCTGCGTCATTAAAAAACCGCGAAAGACACCTTCCTCGCAGATGCCTGCGGAGATACCGATACCGAGTGCAACCAAGATGCGGAACAACGACCAATCCGTCAGCACCGGTGCACCTGTGCGGATCATTCCCATGACCACAAACCCGGCATAGAGGACGCCGACCACAAACCCGAGCAGCCATCCCCATATCGAGGAAGACACGTTCCAACCGATACTCTGCAAGGTCTGGCCACGTAGACGGATCAGGACATACGCCACGCCGAACAGCGCCCACACCAGGACAATGCTGGTCACGGCCTGTACCGCGACAATGTCGCGCGGTGTTGCGCCGGGCATTTGCGGTGCGATGGCCGCGCGCGCCATCGGCAGCACGACTTGCAGAACCGCGAACGCCACAATCAGTAGCCCGATTGCCGTCCAGGGGCCGATGCGGGCCGGCCTGATAGGTTCCGCGTCCATGTGAATCTCCGTCCCGCTGCCGTTCCCGATGTTGCCGACTATTTCCGGAAAGGCCATCGCGTTTGCAGGGAATGGTTTGCAATTTTTCGCGAAATACCCTCAAAGGGCGCCGAAGCGGCTCCCAAAAAGGTCCTGGCCTCCTCAGGATTAACAAAATCCAGGGAGGACCGCGGCCTGCGGGTCGGATAGGTTCGCCCCGCGATTTGAGGTTCGAAAATCAACGTGACGAAGACCATCGCGCGCGGCGTTGCTCTGCTGCTGATCTTGGCGGGCATTGTGCTCGGCATCATCTACCGCAACGATATTCATCCGCTGACCATCCGCGACATGATCGCGGGCAATCGGTGGGCGCCGCTGATTTTCATCGGATTGCAGATTGCAGCGAGCCTGTTGTGGGTGCCGCGCACCATCCTTGGACTGGCAGCGGGGCTCATATTCGGCCTCGTGTGGGGACTGATCTGGGCGATCGTGGGCGCGACGCTAGGTGCGGCTGCCGGTTTCGGTTTTGCGCGCTTCATGGGAGGGGAGGGCGTTCTCGACCACTCGCCGCGCATCGGACGTATGATCCAGCGCGCGGAAGCGGGCGGTTGGCGCGCCGTGGCTATCCTACGCCTCATTCCAGGGCCGCCGCACAGCGGTATCAATACGTTGCTCGCGCTCACCGAGCTGTCGTGGCGTGACTATCTGATTGGTTCATTCCTCGGCATGTTGCCGATTACCTTCGTGCAGGTGGAAATCGGTGCATCCGGCAGCGCGGTGTTCGCCGGCGAGCGCGGGTGGTTGATCGGCTGCGTCGCACTCGCGCTGGGGCTCGCGGCGTCGTTTTTCCTGAAGCGTGTTGGACGCAAGGCCGGACTTGACGAGTCCGACACCGGAGCAAGCGCCTAACCAATACCCTCGAACAGCGCCGTCGAAAGATAGCGTTCGGCGAAAGATGGGATGATCGCAACGATCGTCTTGCCCTCCATGCCGGGGCGGCTCCCAATCTCCAACGCGCCAGCAATCGCAGCGCCAGACGAGATACCAACGGGGATACCTTCCTCGCGTGCGACGCGGCGGGCCATGTCGAACGCCGTCTCGTTGCCGATGGTGATGACTTCATCGATCACTTTGCGATCAAGGATTGTCGGCA
>JBQCJO010000288.1:0-2971 GCA_051952735.1 Rhizomicrobium sp. | reverse complement strand
CCTTCGGTTTTGAAGGCATCGACGATGCGCGCGTTTACATCGTGATCGTTGAGGATCGCTTCGGTCTTTTTGTTCACGAAGATCGCGAGCGGCACGCCCCAGGCGCGCTGGCGCGACAGCACCCAATCCGGACGGTCCTTCACCATGCCCGCGATGCGGTTCTCGCCGGACCTCGGAAACCATTTGGTGTCGCCGATGGCTTTCATCGCGCGCGTGCGCAAGGTGCCGCCACCGGGGATTTCGCGATCCATCGACGCGAACCATTGCGGCGTCGCGCGGAAGATCACCGGCGCCTTGGAGCGCCAGCTATGCGGATATTGGTGGCGCAGCGAGCCCTTCGCGAGCAGCTTGCCCGCTTCGATCAGCGTCTTGATGACCATGCCGTTGGCATCGCCATCCTTGCCTTCCGGCGTGAGGATGCGCTTGCCGGCGAAGATCGGAACATGCGGCGCGAAGGAACCATCTTCCTGCACCACGCCGAACGCATCGGGGTTCTCGCGCGTGTAGTTGCGGTTCAGGCTGGTCAGCAGCGCAAAGTCTTCTTCACCGTGTCCCGGCGCGGTGTGTACGAAGCCCGTGCCGGTATCGGCGGTGACATGATCGCCTGGCAGCAGTGGCACGTCGAACTCATAGCCCTGTCCGCGCAGCGGATGCGCAGTTACCACACCCGTCGGATCTATGTGCCCGAGATTTCGAAGTGCAATCTTCGCGTGCTTCGCGGTTTGATCAGCCAAAGCATCGGCGAGCAAAATCTTCTCACCGACTTTCGCAAGCGAGCCTTCGCTGGCGTCGACCACTTCATAGACGCTGTAATCCATGCTCTGCGAGAAGGCGATCGCGCGATTTCCCGGAATTGTCCAAGGCGTCGTTGTCCAGATCACGACCGAAGCGCCAGCGAGCTTATCGGCCAGCTCCTGAAGCACGCCGTAATGCTTTGCCGTTACGCTCTGATCCGAAGGTAAAGTCACAATCGGAAACTTCACATAGATCGTCGGCGATTGTTTCTCGTGATACTCGACTTCGGCTTCGGCGAGCGCGGTCTTCTCCACCGGCGACCACATCACCGGGCGGAAGCCGCGATAGAGCAATCCGTTGTCGACGAACTTGTGCAACTCGCCCGCGATCACCGCTTCGGCGCGGTAGTCCATCGTGGTGTAGGGCTTGTCCCATAAGCCGATGCAGCCCAGCCGTTTGAACTGCTTGCGCTGCACATCGATCCAGTATTCCGCGAACTCGCGGCAATCGCGGCGGAGCTGGTCGATCGGAACGTCGTCCTTCGACTTGCCTTCCTTGCGATACTTCTCCTCGATCTTCCATTCGATCGGCAAGCCGTGACAGTCCCAGCCGGGGATATACGGTGCGTCGAAACCGAGGAAGCCGCGCGACCGCACGACGATGTCTTTCAGCACCTTGTTCAACCCGGTGCCGGAATGGATTTCGCCGTTCGCATAGGGCGGGCCGTCATGCAGGACGAAGAGCGGCTTGCCTTTCGTCTTCTTTCTGATGCGGCCGTAAAGATCCATCTTCTCCCAGCGCGCGAGCCAGTTCGGCTCGGCCGCGGGCAAACCGGCTTTCATCGGAAAGTCGGTGGTCGGCAAAAAGAGAGTCGCCTTGTAGTCGCGGGCGGGCTTGGCGTCGGTCGTGTCGGACATTGTCTCAGGTTCTTATCAGGTTGGCGGACAGGGCATCACCCGGCATCCGCGCGCACCCAGCAGGGATCATTCCCCCGGCGGCGGAGCCGGGCGGCGAATTCGAAAACCCCTGAAACCCACACGGTTCATCTTCGAAAGCCCAAGGAAATCAGTTGGAATTGTTCTAACAGCCGCCCCGGCGCGGGTCCAGCGGTCAGGAAAAGGACGAAAGCGCGCGTATCTGGTGGCCGTGCTGGTCGAAATTGCGCGGATTGAGCCAGGCCTGGAAGCGGCCGGAGATCGCGGGCCATTCCCCGTCGATGATCGAATAATAGACGGTGTCCCAGTTGCCGCCCTTGGTCCAGCTCGTCTGGCGCAGCATGCCCTCGCGGGTGAAGCCATAGCGCTGGGCCGCGCGATTGGAGGCATCGTTCTCCGGGCCGCAACGCCATTCCAGCCGTCGATAGCCGAGCGTTCCGAGCGCATAGTTCGCGAGCAGGAAGAACGCCTCGGTGCCCGCTGCTGTGCGCTGCAATTTCTTGCCGTAAGTCAGGCCGATCTCGCACGTCGCGGCCTGCGGATCGATGCGCAGCAGAAAATAGAGTCCGAGGGCCTTGCCGCTCTTCTTTTCCCGAATGGCATAGAGAACCTGGCCGTCCTTCGACGAACGGTCATTCAGCCATTCCTCAAAAGTCTTTTCACCAGCGAACGGGCCGGACGGAATGCCCTTCCACAGCTCGTCATCGCTGCCGATGGATTGCCACAACTCTTTGGCGTGACGCTTCACGTCCACGCGCTCCAGGTCTGCGAAGCGGCCTTCGAGGGTTTTCGCATCCGGATAGGGACGCGGCAGAACGGGCGGCTTCATGTGCGGGCCAGCGCTTTCCTTGCGTCGTCCGCGTCGCGCGCGATTTGCGCCTTCAACGCTTCGAGGCCATCGAGCTTCGCCTCGCCGCGAATGTAGTGCACGAATTCCACCGCCATGTGTTTTCCGTAAAGATCGCCGTCGAAATCGAAGAGCCAGGTTTCCAGAAGCGGCTCCCGGCTCTCATACATGGGGCGGATGCCGAAATTCGCAACCCCGTCGCGGCGCATGACGGGCTTGTCCTCCTCGAAGACGGTGGCGCGCACGGCGTAGACCCCATAGGCGGGTTTCAGCGTGTCGGTGATGCGCATGTTCGCGGTGGGGAAACCGATGGTGCGGCCTCGCTTGTCGCCATGCTCCACGCGCGACTCAGCACTCCACCAATGGCCCAGCAGTTTTGCCGCAACTTCCGGCTTTCCCGCCTTCAGCGCATCGCGAATGTCGGTCGACGAAATCTTGTCGTCGCCATGCTCGA
>JBQCJO010000287.1:0-4823 GCA_051952735.1 Rhizomicrobium sp. | reverse complement strand
AAAAGAAATCATCTCAGCCAGTCGCGAATGACTCGCAACTGGTGCGCGGAAAGTCGCGGAATAATCCTGTTTTCGCGCCGCGAATCTTGCTCTAAACCCGCGTTGCCAGCGGGCGTTAAATTCTGTTATCGCACCCGCGAAATCTATCGGTTTTGCCGCGCAAACGGCTCGCCCGCGCGGCGGTGAAACCAGTCAGGACCGCGTGCATGGAAGGCTTGCTGATCGAATATCTGCCGATCCTTCTTTTCATCGGGATCGCCGGAGGGGTGAGCCTCGCTCTGTTGCTGGTTCCGTTCGTCATCGCGCCGTCCAAGCCCGACCCTGAAAAGCTCTCCGCCTATGAGTGCGGCTTTCCTGCCTTCGGCGATGCGCGCATGAAGTTCGACGTGCGCTTCTATCTGGTGTCGCTGCTCTTCATCATCTTCGACCTTGAAGTGGCCTTCCTGTTTCCCTGGGCGATCACGTTGACCAAAACAGGTGCTTTCGCCTTCTGGTCCATGATGGTGTTCCTGGGCGTGCTGACGGTCGGCTTTATCTACGAATGGAAGAAAGGCGCGCTCGAATGGGAGTGATCGTTCCCGCAGGGCAGGGTGCACGCGCCGGTGTCGAGGGTGGAAGCCCGCTGATCACCGACAACGATCCCTATTTCAAACAGATGCAGGCCGAGATGCACGAGAAGGGTTTTCTCGTTGCCTCCGCTGATGCGCTGATCAACTGGGCCCGCACTGGTTCGCTGATGTGGATGACTTTCGGTCTCGCGTGCTGCGCGGTCGAAATGATGCAAGCGTCCATGCCGCGCTACGATCTGGAGCGTTTCGGGTTCGCGCCGCGCGCCTCACCGCGCCAGGCGGACGTGATGATCGTCGCCGGAACGCTCGTGAACAAGATGGCGCCCGCGCTGCGCAAGGTCTACGACCAGATGCCGGAGCCGCGTTACGTGATCTCGATGGGATCCTGCGCGAATGGTGGCGGCTACTATCACTACTCCTATTCCGTCGTGCGCGGCTGCGACCGCATCGTGCCGGTGGACATCTATGTTCCTGGCTGCCCGCCGACGGCGGAAGCTCTTGTCTATGGTGTTTTGCTGCTGCAGCGGAAAATCCGCCGCACCGGCAATATCGATCGCTAAGGCCCGATGACCGATCTGAACGAACTCAGTGGGAAAATCACGGCTGCGCTTTTGGGCGTGCAAGCCAAGCTCGCCTTCGGCGAGTTGACGCTGGTAACGGAAGCCAAAGATATCCCGCGCGTCATGCACGGTCTGCGCGATCAGTTCGGCTTCACGATTCTGATCGACGTCACGGCCGTGGATTGGCCGCAGCGCGCGAAGCGTTTCGATGTGGTGTATCATTTGCTGTCCACGCGCAACAACGCGCGCATCCGCGTGAAGACGGAAGTGGACGAGAACACCTCTGTGCCGACGGTCGTTCCGCTGTTTCCCGCCGCCAACTGGTTCGAACGCGAGACATTCGACATGTATGGCGTGACGTTCGCCGATCATCCGGATTTGCGCCGGCTTCTGACCGACTACGGCTTCAGCGGTTACCCGCTGCGCAAGGACTTCCCGCTCACCGGCTTCGTCGAGCTTCGCTATGACGATGAGCAGAAGCGTGTCGTCTATCAGCCGGTGAAGCTGGTCCAGGAATTCCGCGACTTCGATTTCCTCTCGCCATGGGAAGGTGCGCCTTACATCCTGCCCGGCGATGAAAAAGCGGCCATGCCCAACGCCGACTCCGGCAATCCGGGGAAGAAGCCATGAGCTCTGCTGCGGATGTGAAAGCGGGAAAAACGTCGCTGGACTTCGACGACCGCAACGTCACGATCAATTTTGGCCCGCAGCATCCAGCGGCGCATGGCGTGTTGCGCCTGGTGCTGGATCTCGACGGCGAGATCGTCACGCGTGTCGATCCACATATCGGCCTGCTTCATCGCGGCACCGAGAAGCTGATCGAGCACAAGACGTATCTGCAGGCGATCGGCTATTTCGATCGTCTCGATTATGTCGCGCCGATGAATCAGGAGCATGCTTTCTGCCTCGCGATGGAGCGGTTGATCGGGATCGAGGTCCCGCGCCGCGGCCAGTTCATCCGCGTGCTCTATTGCGAGATCGGCCGCATCCTGAACCATTTGCTGCAGGTGACGACGCAGGCGATGGACTGCGGCGCGCTCACGCCCCCGCTGTGGGGTTTTGAAGAGCGCGAGAAGTTGATGGTGTTCTATGAGCGCGCATCCGGCGCGCGCATGCACGCCAAGTATTTCCGTCCCGGCGGCGTTCACCAGGATTTGCCGCCCGAGCTGTTGGCCGACGTCTATGAGTGGACCAACCACTTCCCGAAAGTGCTGGACGACATCGAAGTTCTGCTGACCAACAATCGCATCTTCAAGCAGCGCAACGTCGATATCGGCGTGGTGAGCCGTGCGGATGCGGAAGCGTGGGGCATGTCCGGCGTGATGCTGCGCTCCACGGGCGTCGCGTGGGATCTGCGCCGTTCGCAGCCTTATGAAGTCTATAGCGAGCTGGATTTCCAGATTCCGGTCGGCAAGAACGGTGACAATTACGATCGCTATCTGATGCGCGTCATGGAGATGCGCCAGGCGACGAAGATCATGCGCCAGTGCATCGAGAAGATCCCGGCCGGTCCTGTTGTCGTGGAGAACCACAAAGTGGTGCCGCCACGGCGCGGCGAGATGAAGCGTTCGATGGAAGCGCTCATCCATCACTTCAAGCTCTATACCGAAGGCTTCCACGTTCCGGCCGGCGAAGTTTACGCCGCCGTCGAAGCGCCGAAGGGCGAGTTCGGCGTCTATCTCGTCGCCGACGGATCGAACAAGCCGTACAAATGCAAGATTCGCGCGCCGTCCTATGCGCATCTGCAGGCCATGGATTTCATGTGCAGAGGCCACATGCTGGCCGATATTTCCGCCGTGCTCGGCTCGCTCGACGTGGTGTTCGGAGAGGTGGACCGGTGAGCCTTCGTCGTCTCGCGCAGCATCAGCCGGAAAGCTTTGCGTTCAGCGCGCAAAGCAAGGCTGAAGTCGATAAGTGGATCGCGAAATTCCCGCAGGGCCGTCAGGCCTCCGCGGTGATCGCGGCGCTTTGGATCGGGCAGGAGCAGGAAGGCTGGGTGACCAAGCCGATGATCGAAGAAGTCGCGCGACTTCTCTCGATGCCATATATCCGCGTTCTGGAAGTCGCGACCTTCTACACGATGTTCGCTCTGGAGCCCGTCGGCGATCATCTCGTGCAGGTGTGCACAACGACGCCGTGCTGGCTGCGTGGTTCCGACGATGTTGTCGCCGCCTGCAAGAAGCATATTGCGCCGACACCGCATACGGTTTCCGCTGACGGCAAGTTCTCGTGGATGGAAGTCGAATGCCTCGGCGCCTGCGTGAACGCGCCGATGCTGCAGATCGGTTCCGACTTATATGAAGATCTCGACGGCCCCACGACCGAGAAACTCCTCGAAGCCTTCCGCCGTGGTGAAACACCGAAACCCGGTCCGCAGAATTTCGGACGCCGGTCGTCCGAACCCGCGGGCGGAGCACTGACGCTGAAAGATCCGCAGCTCTACAACGGCGGCTACAGCCGCATGGGACATGGCGGCGGCACAACGACCGATGCGGAGGCGAAGAAGCCAACACAGGGCGCATCCGACCGTGAAGCACCTGCACAGAAACCACCGGGAGCGGCCACATAATGCTCGCCGATAAAGACCGCATCTTCACCAATCTCTACGGCTTCGAGGATTTGAGCCTCAAAGGCGCGATGGCGCGCGGCGCATGGGATGGCACGAAGCAAATTCTGGAACGCGGCATCGACGCGATCATCGATGAGATGAAGAAGTCCGGCTTGCGCGGCCGTGGCGGTGCTGGCTTCCCGACTGGTTTGAAGTGGTCCTTCATGCCGAAGGAAGTGAAGGAACGTCCGCACTATCTCGTCGTGAATGCCGACGAGTCCGAGCCGGGCACCTGCAAGGACCGCGACATCCTGCGCAACGATCCGCACACGCTGATCGAAGGCTGTCTGATCGCCAGCTTCGCGATGCGCGCGCACGTCGCCTACATCGCCGTGCGCGGCGAGTTCATCCGCGAACGTGAGGCGCTACAGCGCGCGATCGATGAGGCTTATGCCGCGAAGCTCGTGGGCAAAGATAACATCCACGGCTATCCCTTTGATGTTTATATGCATCACGGCGCCGGCGCGTATATCTGCGGCGAAGAAACTGCGCTGCTCGAAAGCCTTGAAGGCAAGAAGGGCCAGCCGCGCCTGAAGCCGCCATTCCCGGCGAATGCCGGCGTGTGGGGTTGCCCGACGACCGTGAACAACGTCGAGAGCATCGCCGTCGCGCCGACCATTCTGCGCCGTGGCGCGGGCTGGTTCGCGGGCATCGGCCGCCCGAACAACACGGGCACCAAGGTCTTCTGCATCAGCGGCCATGTGAACAAGCCGTGCAATGTCGAAGAAGAGATGGGCATTCCGCTGCGCGAGCTGATCGAGAAGCATGCCGGCGGCGTGCGCGGCGGCTGGGACAATCTGCTGGCGATCATTCCTGGTGGCGCGTCAGTCCCGCTGATCCCCAAGTCGATCTGCGACGACGTGCTGATGGATTTCGATTCATTGAAGAACGTGCAGTCGGGTCTGGGCACCGCGGCAGTGATCGTGATGGACAAGTCCACCGACATCGTGAAAGCGATCGCACGGCTGTCGAAATTCTACATGCATGAGAGCTGCGGCCAGTGCACGCCGTGCCGCGAGGGCACCGGCTGGCTGTGGCGTGTTATGGAACGCATGGTCAAGGGCAACGCCGAGATTTCCGAGATCG
>JBQCJO010000286.1:0-2273 GCA_051952735.1 Rhizomicrobium sp. | reverse complement strand
ATGACGGGCTATTCCACCGAGTCGCCGCCGGAATTCGTGCGCGCCCGCGCGATCAAGACGCTGCAGAAGCCGTTCAACGTCGTGCAGCTGTCGCACGCCGCCAAGACGATGCTCGGCGTGGCGCCCGGCGCCTAGAACTCTTTCTCGTCCCAGCCGTGATGGCGGCACACCACGCGCGCAAGACGCATGAAATCGGCGTTGTGCTCGGTGTTCGGCGTATCGGTTCGCTGGCGCTGCTGATGCTGGTGGATCATCTCATGCGCCATGGTGCGCAGCAGCGTGTTGGTGTGGCCCACGCAAGCCGCCGAAATCCCGATCTCGTGCGAATAGATCTTGCGCCGCGAGCCGCGGTGATAGCCGACGTGCATTTTGTGGCGGGAAACGACAAATGTGACTTCGTCGGCATGCGGCAGATTCCAGCCGCGGAAGGGCGGCGTGGTGCGCAAAAATTCGTAAGCACCCTCGATGATGCCAGGGGTCAAGCGCAGCGCCATGCCGGTCCTCTCCACCGTTAACGAAGCCAAACGCGGGAAGCCCCGAATTTATCCGTAGGCGGAGCGTCGGGCTATGCGACAATCGGGCGGGGCAGCCATTTAATATTCGAATTGGTAACTGAGGCCGACGCTGCTGCCGTTGTCCTGGGCAGCATTACCCTTGGTAACCGTAGCATTTGTGACGGTACTCAGCGTGGCCTGCGCTTTTAGCCGGCGGGTTATGTCCACCTGGACCTGCACCTGGGTGCCGCCGGACAGATTCTGTCGCGCCCCGACATAGACGTTCCGGGCGACATATTTTCCCGCCTCCACGGAGGTTTGTCCGCTGCCGCCGCCAGATGCTCCGCCTACGGACAATCGGTCGAGGCCCAGGCCCTTGCGGATCGCGCTCATCGGGCTGAAGCCGTTGCCGATGCCGCCGAGTGCCGCGAGCGCCTGCGCGATCTCGGCGAGTTGCAATGGCGAAAGCTGTTTGACGCTTTGCTGGAAAAGCAGATGCGCGAGCACTTCATCCTGCGGCAGTTGCGGCGAGCTGGAGAGCGTGATCGTCGGCGCGGAGGCGTAGCCGCCGACGGTTAATGTCGCGGTGACGCCGCCCGAGGTCGTCGATGCGACGAACTCCAGGGTGGGATCGAGTTTGTTGCGCACACCGGTGCCGTTGAAGCCGATCTTTCCCGAGGTGAAGTTCAGCGTCTGTCCGGCGATGCTGAAGGTGCCGCGTCGCATGTCGAAATGCCCGCCGACGAACGGCGTGGCGGCGGTGCCGGTGAGATGAATGCGGCCGGAGACTTCGGCGTCGATGCCGTGGCCGCGCACGAATATCTGCTCGGGCGCGTTGACTGTCACGTCGAGCACGATGGAGCTTGACGGTTGCGGCGGTGGCGGAGGCGCCTGCCCAGGACGGCGCACGTCGAGCACGGCGACTTCCGGTGGAAATTTGTCGGGCAGATTGATCTCGCCTTGCAGCACGCGCACGCGGCCGGACAGGTTCATGTCACCCTTGAGCTTGCCGGTGAGTTTCAGATTGCCGGACAGTGTGGCGGTCAGCCGGTCGCTGACGATCGGACGCGCATTCTTTGCGTCGAGGGAGATGTTCACCGGCATGCCGGCAGACGCCAGATCGATGGTGCCGCTGCCGGTGATCGTGCCGGGTCCTGCGCTCGCGGAAAGCTCGGTAAAGCGGATCAGATTGCCCTGTGCCTGCAACACCGCCTTGATCGCCTTGACGTGAATGCCTTGCGCGAAATCCTGCAGTTCGCCATCGGCGAGATTGCCGCTGCCGGTGACGCGCGGTGCGTTGTAAGTGCCGGCGATGCGCATGTCCGCCGTGAGCTTGCCGCGCACGCGACGGCCGCTCGCGTTCAGGATGGGATTTAGGATCGCAAGATCGGTTTTGCCGGCGACGTGCAGCGCCATTGCCTTGCCCGGCGCGAATGGCGCTTCGCCCGTCACCGTAAGATTCGCGGAATTTCCGGCGGCGAGAGTCGCATTCAGATTCATGCCGTCGCCGTGCAGCGTGGCATGCGCATCCAGATTGGCGGATGTGATGGCGCGTTCCGAGATTCCGTTCGCACGCAGGCCGCGCGCCTGCACCGTGAGCGTGCCGCGCGGCGCCTCCAGCGTGCCGGTGAGTTTCGCCGTGCCGGATATCGTTCCCTTCGCAGCCAGTTGTGGCACGAATTTCTGCAAGGCATCGGTCGGCAGGTCGCGGATCGCCACAGCGGCATCGAGTTTCGGGGTTAGGCGGCCGGACAGCGTCATCGCGCCGCCCGACACGTT
>JBQCJO010000285.1:0-4791 GCA_051952735.1 Rhizomicrobium sp. | reverse complement strand
GGACAGCAGTTCCTGCGGCCGCAATTCGCCGACGAGCTCTACGGACCGGGTCAGCCGCTCGATATCCGCAAATATTGGATCATCCTTCCGGACAATATCGGCCACGGGAAATCATCGAAGCCGTCCGACGGGCTGAAGATGCATTTCCCGAAATATGATTATGCCGACATGGTCGAGGCGCAGCACGCGATGCTGCAACGTCTCGGAATCACGCAGATGCGCCTGATCATGGGCACGTCGATGGGCTGCATGCACAGCTTCCTATGGGGCGAGATGTTCCCGACCTTCGCCAAGGCGCTCATGCCGCTTGCCTGCGAACCGATCGAGATCGCGGGCCTCAACCGCATGTGGCGGCAGATGATCATCGACGCGATCGAGGCGGACCCGGCGTGGAACGGCGGCAATTACACAAGCGAGCCGATGCAGGGGCTTCGAACCGCGGAATCGATCCTGGTGATCGCCGGCGGAGCGCCGCTCTACCTTCAGGCGCAATATCCAACGCGCGAGAAAGCCACGGCCTACGTCCGCCAGACGGTGACGAACGGAATCAAGGGACTCGACGCCAACGACATGATCTACCAGTTCGATTCGTCGCGGAACTACAATCCATGGCCAGGCCTGGAGAAGATCACCGCGCCGCTGATGTGGGTGAACTCGGCGGACGATTTCATCAATCCGCCCGATCTTGGAATCGCCGAAGGACTCGCGGCGCGCAATCCTAAGATCAAATATGTCGTCATTCCGACATCCGATCAGACGCACGGGCACGGCACCCACACCTGGGCGGCGGTGTGGCACGACCAGATGGCGGAACTGCTGAAGGAAACCGAGAAGTAGATCAGCTCATGCAACAGCCGGAGCGGGAGGCGAAGCCGCCGGTGATGCAGGCGCAGTCCTCTCCCATGTCGGCGGAAAGCTGCTCGAAATACATCTCCAGCGCATCGCGCACGAGCTGATGCCGGGTGAGGCCGGTTTTCACGGCCGCAATCGCGAGCCGCTCATGCTCGCGATGGGACATCGGAATATAGAGCTTCTTCGACCGATCGTGCGGTTGCGCGTCGTGGTCCTGCTCGGATGCCAGCAGCGGATCCTGCGCGGCAGGACGCTGCGGCGCCGGTTCGACGGCGGCGGGCAGAAACGGCGGCAGGATCGCTGCCGGTGTCATCATGGACGGCATGGCATTGCCCTTTCGTGCAAGAAGACTCGCTGTGACCGGCGCGAACCGCGCGTGACTCATCGGCCGCCTCCGTTCTCATAGGATGGCCTGTCCGTGGAACGGCGGCCGAAGGAATGAGTCCGGCGCTCGCCGCCGCCGAACACGTGAGGCTGGCCGCTGCGCCGGTCCGTGCCGGAGCGGCGATCGATGCCATCCGGAAACGGCGGCTTCTCCATGGTGACGATGGCGGCGTCGTTCGCGGGCAGCGGCGGCAACGGCAGGTTCTGGGTCATCACCGAAGATTCCCATTCCGGCTCCGCAATCTCGATGTCATCCGTCTCGGCGGTATTGAGCGCGCTGACCGCGAAATGTTCGGGGCGTTTGTCCGGTACGATCTTCTCGTCATTCGTGAGACGCGACAGACGATCCTGCACATAGAGCCACAGGTCGCGAATCTCTTTCGTGGATTGCGACTTCGGCGCCGCTTCGCCGACGGTGCGGCCGTCCGTCATGCTGGCGGCGAAATCGACGCGATGATGCAGCGTGACCGGCGCGACCGTTCCGTGCTGCGACAGCGCGACGGCCGCCTCGCCGGTGATGCGCGCGCGGGCGGTGGCGCCGTTCACCACGAACACGAGCGGCTTGTTGTGTTTCTCCGCGATGTCCACCGTTGCGCCTACCGCGCGCAGATCGTGCGGGCTGGGGCGCGTCGGCACCAGCACGAGATCGGCATGCGCCACGACGCGGGCGATGGAGCCGGTGATCGCGGGGGGCGTGTCGATCACCACCAGCTTCATGCCGGCCCGTTCCAGATGATCGAGCGCCTCGTCCAGTTCGAGAACGCCGGCTTGGGCGAAATGTGGCGTGGGCGCCTGGCGGGCATTCCACCACTGGGCGAGGGAGCCTTGCGGGTCGGTGTCGATCAGCGCGACAGGCCCGATGCCGGCCTTGTCGGCCTCCACGGCTAGGTGGCCTGACAGCGTGGTCTTGCCGGAGCCGCCCTTCTGCGAAGCCATCACGAGCACATGCATGCGGTCTTTCCGCTGCGGCACAAAGCTTTCGCTCACGGCAAATCTCCCAGCCAAACCGGCGCAAAATCCGGTCCCGGAATTGTTAGCGGGAACAGATTGCATGGTGCTGAAATGGAACGCGCGCAATTGCATCGATTTGTGCGAGAGTTTTCATCGAATGCCATTGGCGGCGTCAGGGTTGACGCCGCGACACGGGGGAGAACGCCATGCCACGCCTGCACGAAGTACCCAAAGCGGACGCGCACACAGGCGCGCAACGCATCTACAAGCTTCTGTTCGGCGAGCGCGATCCGGTGAAGGAGCCGGGCACCGCGACCGGAACGCCCGGCAATTGGTGGACGGTGTTCGCGGGGTCGCCGGATGTGTTCGATCACTGCGTGTCGGGCTTCGCGCTGTATCGCGATCCCAAGCGCAAGCTCGATCCCAAGCTGCGCGAATTGGGACAGACGCGCGTGGGCTGGGCGCGCGGCAGCCAGTTCGTGTTCTCGCAGCACTGCAAGGCGTGCCGTGGCGTCGGCATTCCGGAAGAGAAGATCGCGGCCATTCCGCATTGGCAGGTGGCCGATTGCTTTGAGCCGGTAGAGCGCGCCCTGCTCGCCTATACCGATGCGCTGGTGCTGATGGGTGGGCGCGTGGCCGATGGCATCTTCGCGCAATTGAAGAAACATCTCTCCGATGAAGAGATCATCGAGTTCACTTACATCACCTCGCTCTATGATCTGCACGCTGTAACCACCAAGGCGCTGAAACTGGAATATGACGATGTGCCTGAGCGCATCACGGAGGTGGCAGCACCGGCCGATGCCAAGGGCGATCCGATGGGATTGATCGACCGGCGATGATGCAAACATTCGATGCCCTCCTGAAAGAGCCGGGAATTCTTGTTCTTCCCGGCGCGCAGGATGCGTTGTCGGCGCGCGTCGCGGTGCGCGCGGGCGCGAAGGCGGTTTACATGACCGGCTTCGGCGTGGCGGGCGCGAGCTTCGGCGTGCCGGATATCGGTCTCGTCAGCGCCGAACAGATGATCGAGCGCGTGCGCAACATCGCTTCCGCCATCGCACCCGTGCCGCTGATCGCGGACGGCGACAACGGGCATGGCGGGCCGCTCAACGTGATGCGGCTCACACGCGCTTATGAAGACGCGGGCGCACAGTGCATCCAGCTTGAAGACCAGGTCTCACCCAAGCGGTGCGGGCACATGGACGGCAAGGAAGTGATCCCGCTGGCCGAAGCAGCGGCGAAGATCAAAGCCGCGGCCGAGGCGCGCGCTTCCAAAGCCTTCAAGATCATGGCGCGCACCGATGCGCGGGCGACGCACGATCTGGACGAAGCGCTGCGGCGCGGCGAAGCGTTCCTGAAAGCGGGCGCCGACATCCTCTTCATCGAAGCGCCGCGCACCGAGGATGAGCTTGCGAAGGTGGCCGCGACGTTCAAGGGCACGCCGCTGCTCGCCAATCTTGTCGAAGACGGCAAAACACCGATGCTGTCGCCCGAGGCGCTGCAGCAGATGGGCTACAAGATCGCGCTCTATCCGATCAGCGCCCTGCTCGCCGCCTCCGCCGCGCTGGAGCAGGTCTATGCGAAGCTGCTTGGCGGCAAGATCGAACCGCGCGAGCGCGTGACGTTTTCGCAATACAACGAGATCGTCGGGCTGCCGGACTTTCTCGCAACTGCGAAAAGATTTGACGCGCAATAGGCCTTGCGCAGCAGCCATGCCGCGCATGAATGCTGCGGCAATAGTGCGCGTTACGCATTTTTGAAGGCAAACAGCCTTAACCGCGCAACGCGCGCCTTGTCCCGTCGCGCCCTGCCCCTTAACTCTTTGCCACCACAAAAGAAGGGGAGTGCTTCATGCTTCATCGCCGTCAGATCCTGAAATCCGGCGTCGCCGCCGCTGCCGTCGCCGCCGTCGGCACGCCGTTGGCCTGGGCCGCCGAAACCGCGGGCGGCAACGCGGGCGGTGCGGCGCTGAACAAGCTGTTCGACACCTTCATGGACGAGACCCTGGACATGTCGCCCGTCGGCGCGACGTTCCTGGGCATCGACACCGGACCGCGTGCCAAGCAGCGCGGCGAGATCGGCGACAATTCGCTGGCCGGATACCAGAAGCAGAAAGCACTCACCGCCAGCCAGCTTCAGCGGATCGATGCCTTCGACGCCAAATCGCTCACCGGCATGGACGCGATCAATTACGAGATCGTGCAATACGGCCTCGAAATCCAGGCAGGCGACGACAAGAAATACAATTACGGCGGCACCGGCGCGGGCGCGCCTTACATCGTGAGCCAGCTCACCGGCACCTATCAGCAATTCCCCGATTTCCTCGCGAGCCAGCAGCCTGTCGAGACCAAGGACGACGCGGAGTATTTCCTGCAGCGTCTCGATGGCGTCGCAACCGCGCTGGACAACGACAGCGAAGCCGTCCGCCACGATGTGGCGCTGGGCGTGATCCCGCCGGACTTCGCGCTCGACAAGGCGTTGACGCAGATGACCGCGCTGCGCGGCGTCGATGCCGGCAAGTCGGTGATGGTCGAGGCCCTCGTCAGCAAGGCGAAAGCCAAGAACATCCCCGGCGACTGGGAAGCGCGCGCCACCAAGATCGTG
>JBQCJO010000284.1:0-6841 GCA_051952735.1 Rhizomicrobium sp. | reverse complement strand
CGCCATAATCGTCGACGCGCAGCGAAATGTCCGCCTGCTGGCCCACGAGGGCATCGCGCGTGGCGCTCACCACGGTCAGCTTGCGGTCGCGCTCGTCGTGCTTGCCGACGATCAGTGCGTTGATGGGCGCGGGCAGGGCGGGTGTGCCGTTGGTGGGCGCGTCGTGCACTTCGCCGTCCGTGATGGCGATGGCGCCCGCGATGCGATCCGGCGGCACATCGGACAGCGCGCCGCTGATGGCGGAGAACAGTTGCGTGCCGGTGTCGTCGCTGGCGTTGCGCGTATCCACGAACGCTTCGCGCACTTCGAGAGATTTGTCGGCGGAGAGCTGCTTCTTCAATTCCGCCGCCACCGCGTCCGCTTCCGCGCGCCGGCCTCGTATGTTCATGCTCTGGGTGTGATCCACGACGATGGCGGCGACATCCGGCAACGGCTCGCGCGTCTCGTGCACGATCAAGGGATGCGCCAGCGCAAGGATGAGAATGGCAAATGCGAGCGCCCGCGCCCATGCGCCGCGCGCGCGCCGCGCGAAGGCGTAGATCACCAGCACCGCGCACAACGCGCCTGCCGTCCAGAGCAACCAGACAGGTATGTAAGGCGCGAAGCTGATGGTCAGGTTCATCGTCACTTCCCCGTCCGCTGGAGAAGCGCGGGTACATGCACCTGGTCTGTCTTGTAGTTGCCGGTGAGCGCATACATCACGACATTGATGCCGAAGCGCACCGCCATTTCGCGCTGGCGGTCGCCGCCGGGCGACACCGCGACGAGCCCGCGGCCTTCATTGTCGATCGCCCATGCCGCGGCCCAATCGTTGCCGCCGATGATGACGGGCGAGACGCCATCGCCGCCGCGCGCGGGTGCCGGGCCTGCGTCCGGATCGGGCGGCGGCAGTGCTTCCACCCATACCTTGCCGCCATCCCAGCGGCCGGGAAAATCCTGCAACAGGTAAAACGCTTTCGTCAGAACATGATCCGGCGGCACCGGCTGCAGCGGCGGCATGTCCACCTTGCCGAGCAGCCGCTTCAAGGTTTGCTCGCCCGGATTGTCCTGCCCGCGCGATGTGCCAAGGGTCAGATCGCGCGTGTCGATCAGGATGGTGCCGCCATTGCGCATGTATTCGGCAATCTTCGATAGCGCCTGCGGCGACAGATCCTTCTCGCGCGGGTCCATCGGCCAATACAGCAGCGGGAAGAAAGCAAGATTGTCGGTGTCGAGATTGACGCCCATCGGATCCTTGGGATCGTAGGACGTGCGCGCATGCAGATAGGCGCCAAGACCTTTCAGCCCCGCCGCGCTCATCTGATCGACGTCCGGAATGCCGGTGATGACATAGGCCAAGTGCGTGTCCAGCGCCGCCTTCATGTCGAACGCATCGTCGGCGCGCGCGGTGTTTGGATGGATGAGGAGCAGCGCCAGCGTGAGAACGCTCAAGCGTGCCAACAACCGGCGCGGATCGAAACCAAAGCCGCGCAACAAGAGCGAGATTACCGCATCGATCAGCAGCAGCGCCAACGCCAACGACAACAGCAACGGCTGAAGCGCAAAAGCGGACGTGCCGGAATAAGCTTCAACACGAACGCCGACACCGCCCATCGGATTGAGCGTGTCCTTCGCACCGAAGGCATTGAGCGCAACCTGTGCGCCTTCATTGCCATAAAGCCCCGCCGGATGCAGGCGTGACGGCTTGGTCTTGGAGAGCTGCGAGCCGCGCAACGGCAACGCATCGGCGGACGGCTTCATCATGTGGCCAAAGCCGTCCAGCACGCTGTAGGCTGGGAACATCGCATTCGCGCCGGTGCCCATGTCGGAAGGCCGCGCGCCGCTTGCCAGATCGAGCACGCGATGCAGCATCTCCACATAAAGACCGGACAGCGGAAGGTTCGACCATGCCGGCCCGCCGGTGACATGGAAGAGAACGATCCAGCCTTTGCCTTTCTGCGCCGCGGTGACGAGCGGCGTGCCGTCGGTCAATCGCGCCCAGGTGTGCTCGCCCAAATCGACGGAGGGCTCGGCCAGAACCTGCCGCGACACGGTCACTTCTTTCGGCACGGCGAGGCCGCGGAACGGGCTCGCATCGGGGAACGGCGCCAGATGCTGGGGCTCCTGCCAGGCCAGCGCGCCGCCGAGATAGCGCCCGCCGCTGCGCAGCTTCACCGGAATGAGATCGTCCACATTCTGCGTCATGCGCGCGCCGGCGAAGCGCACCAGCACGCCGCCGTCCTGCACGAACTTGGAGATCGTCGTGTAGTCCGCGCCCGCGATGCGCCCGATGTCGGCCAGCACCAGCACGCTGGCGTTGCGCGACAGCGCCTCGCTCACCGAGCCCTTGGTGACGTCCGCATAAGGCGCCAGCGCCTTGTCCAGATAATAGATGTCGGACAGCAGCGGCTGGTCGTTCGTGTTGCTGGCGGAAATCAAGCCGACGGCGCGGCGCTTGGTGTTGCTGTCGAGCAGTCGTGTCGCGCCCGCGCTTTCCTCATTGTCGATGACGATGCGCGCGGTCTCGTTGCGCACTTCCAGCGGCAGGCGGATGTTCGCGATCGCCTCGTCCTTGCCATTGGCGAAAGCGAACGGTGCGCTGGAAAGACTTTCGCCATGCGCACCCAGCGCCGAGACGCTGCCATGCCGCGCGCCTTGCGTATCCGCGCGCACGACGTTCACCGCGAAGCCATCGGCGCGATTGCTCTCCGGCTTCAGCGCCAGCGGCAGATGCCCCGGCGCATCGGCGAGGATTTTCACATTGCCGATTTTCGACAGCGCACTCGCGGTGTCGCCGGCATCGCCGTAATCGAGCCCGTCGCTCAGCCACACGATCTGCGGCGCGGAGGAGAAATGCGTTTTAGCCAGAATAGACGCGGCCTGCTTGCGGTCCGGTAGCCAACTCACCGGCGCAAGCTGCTCCGCCGCGCGTTGCGCGCTGCCGGCGTCAAGAACACTGATCGGACCCACCGCATTCGCCGTCGGCACGATGGCGACGGCCCGTCCAGCATGTTCGGCGCCGTTGAGCAGATCGGCAATCGCGCTTTCGCGGTCCTTCCACGCATGCGCCGCCGTCCAGCCATTGTCGACGAACAGCACCAGCGGCCCGTTGCCCAGCGGCTTCGGCGGCTCGCCGATGGTGGGCGCCGCCAGCGCGAGAATAATGAGTGCCGTTGCGATCAGGCGGAGCAGCAACAGCCACCAGGGCGTGCGGGATGGCGTTTCTTCCGTCGCATTCAATCCCAGCAGCAGGCGCAGCGGCGGAAACACCACGCGCTTGGGCGAGGGCGGCGTGACGCGCAGCAGTAACCAGATCGCGGGCAGCACGATAAGTCCTGCCAGGATGAACGGCTCCGCGAATGTCAGAATGCCGAAGAACGTCATGCGCTATGCGATCCGCATCTTCGCTTCCGCGCCGCCCAGCGCTTCGAACAGCGCCACAAGCGCGACTTCCGGCCGCTTGTCGGTGCGGTGCGCGAGATAACCCCAGCCCAGCCGCCGCGAAAGATCGCGCAGCGTTTCCGCATGCGCCCGGAAGCGCGCGCGGTAAGCGCCCTGCATCGTTTCCACGCGGCCGAAGATTTCGCTCTGCCGTCCCGCCGGCGATTCAAACCGCGTGCGGCCCTGATAGGGAAAATCCTCTTCCGCCGGATCGATGATATGGACGAGCTGTCCGCTCAACCCCGCGCGCGCCAGCCGGCGCAATGTCGTCTCGATCTCGCCCAGCGGCGAGAGGAAATCACTGAACCACACGAAGGTGGAATTCTTCGACACGGGCGCATCCGGCGGCAGCGCGTCATCGGAAGGTGCGTCGATCAGTTCATGCGCGATGCGATTGAGAGCTGCGCGGCCCGTGGATGGCACGCGCCCATCACCGTAAAGCGCGATGCGTTCGCCGCCTCTTATAAGAAGCGAACCCAGCGCCAATGTCAGCACGCTGGCGCGGTCTATCTTCGTTACCGCGGCGTGGTCGGATTTGAAGCGCATCCCCGCAGAACCATCGCGCCACAGGAACACGGCCTCCGCTGCTTCCCATTCGCGCTCGCGCACGAACAGATGCTGCGATTTCGCCGATTGCCGCCAGTCGATCGCGGTCGAGGGATCTTCCGCCTGGAATCTCCGGAACTGCCAGAAGTTCTCGCCCATGCCGGATTTGCGCCGGCCATGCACGCCCAGCGAAATCACTGAGGCAAGCCGCTCCGCCGCGACAAGCAGCGGCGGCAATCCCGCCGCGATCTGCTCGGCGCTGTCGCGCAGGCGCGTCTGGTCAGCGGTCAAAGAATGCTCCGGCACAGCCGGTCGATCACGTCGGTGATGGTCGTGCCTTCCGCGCGCGCGGAGAAGTTCAGCGCCATGCGATGGCGCAGCACGGGATGGGCGAGGGCTACGACATCATCCACGCTCGGCGCGAAGCGGCCTTCGATCAGCGCCTTGGCGCGCACCGCCAGCATGAACGCCTGCGAGGCACGCGGGCCGGGTCCCCAGGAAATGAACTGGCGGATATCGCTCGCGCCGCCTTCATCCGGACGCGCGCCGCGCACCAGTTTCAGGATCGCATCGACAACCTTCTCGCCCACCGGCAAGCGGCGCACGATGGATTGCGCTTCCATCAGCACATTCGGCGTGCACACGGCCTTCAGCGTTTCTTCTTCGCCGAAGGTGGTGGCGAGCATCATCTTCTTTTCGGACTCGGGATCGGGATAGCCCACGTCGATCTGCAACAGGAAACGGTCGAGCTGTGCTTCCGGCAGCGGATAGGTGCCTTCCTGTTCCAGCGGGTTCTGCGTTGCCAGCACATGGAACGGCCTGGGCAGATCGTAACGCTGCCCCGCCACCGTCACATATCGCTCTTGCATGGATTGCAGCAGCGCCGATTGCGTGCGCGGCGATGCGCGGTTGATTTCATCCGCCATCAGAAGCTGCGTGAATACCGGGCCGTTGATGAAGCGGAACGATCGCTTGCCGCCGTCTTCTTCCAGAACTTCGGAGCCCACGATGTCGGCGGGCATCAGGTCCGGCGTGAACTGGATGCGCTTCCAGTCCATGCCGAGCACGGTGCCGAGCGTCGACACCAGTTTCGTTTTTGCCAAGCCGGGCACGCCGATGAGCAAGCCGTGTCCGCCAGCCAGCAGCGTCACCAGCGTTTGATCGATCACGGCACGCTGGCCAAAGATCACCTTGCCCACCGTCTCGCGCACATGGCCGAAGATCGCGCCCGCTTTTTCGGCTTGCGCGACGGCGGCGCTGTCGGCGGTGGTCGTCTGGACGTCGCTCATGAAATCAAATCCGTAAATCGTGCGCGGTTGCCCGGCCATGGCCCGCGCGCCTACTCTGGAATCCACGCAACGCCGGCCTTCGCGTTATGGCCTATGTTGCACCGCCTTGGGCGGGGCGCAACCGGCCTTGCCTCCTATGGCTAAAGGCCAAAAAGCACAACGCCGTGAGGCGGATAAAGGATGATTTATGGCGGGTGATTTCACCCTCGGACTGGCCAGCCTGCAGCGGGAAACCGCCGCCGGGCGCGGCTTGCCGCCGGTGGAGAAATGGCACCCCGCCCATTGCGGCGATATCGACATCCGCATCGCGCGCGATGGCACTTGGTTCCACGAGGGCACGCCGGTTGGGCGCCGCGAGCTGGTGCGGCTGTTCTCCACCATCCTGCGCAAGGACGGTGACGATTACGTTCTCGTCACACCTGCAGAGAAAATGCGAATCAAGGTCGAGGATGCGCCGTTCCTCGCCGTGCTGCTGGATGCACAGGGCGAAGGAAAGAACCAGAAGCTGATCTTCACGACCAATGTCGGCGACGAGACGGTCGCGGGAAAAGAAAATCCCATTCGCGTGGAGATCGACCCGCAAACGCGCGAGCCGTCGCCCTATGTGCATGTGCGCCGCGGACTCGAGGCGAAGATTTCACGGCCGGTGTTCTATAAACTCGTCGATCTCGCCGTGCCGGGCGAAGGCGAATACGCAGGCAAACTTGTGTTGTGGAGCGAAGGCGTTCCGTTTCCGTTGGATGCGCCCGCATGACTCCGCCCGAAACGCTGGCCGCGCGCATCGCGGAGAAGGATTTTGCCTTGCTGCGCATGGGGCTTCTGAGTGAAGCGCCGGAGTTCAAGGTTCATCCCGCGCGCAGCGACTACGATTTCAATCCGGAATTCCGGCGCCCGCCCGGCGAGATCAAGCTCACGCCCGCCGCCGTGTTGATGCCGATCATCGCCAAGCCGGTGCCGACGGTGCTGCTTACGCAACGCACGCAAACGCTCGCGCGTCATGCGGGGCAAGTCAGTTTTCCCGGCGGGCGCGTGGACGAAACCGATGAATCGCCGCGCGCGACCGCGCTGCGCGAAACACATGAGGAAACCGGCATCGCGTCGGATTTCGTCACCGTGGCGGGATATATGGACGGCTACGAGACGGGCACGGGTTTCGCGATCCTGCCCGTGGTGGGCATCGTGCGCGAAGGCTTCACGCTCATGCCCAATCCGGCGGAAGTGAACGAGATTTTCGAGGTGCCGCTGGCGTTCCTGCTCGATCCGAAGAATCGCGAGCGCCAGAGCCGCGAGTGGCAGGGCCGGAAGCGCGAATTCTATGCCTTCAATTACGGTTCGCATTATATATGGGGCGCGACGGCGGCCATTCTGGTGAACTTCGCCGAACGGTTTGCAGGCCTATGACGAAGCTGGAGCCATCGAAGAACGCCTGGATGACTGCGCCGGAAACGCGCGCGGTGATGGATGCGCTCGCCAAAGATGGCGGAAGTGCGCGCTTTGTCGGCGGTGTCGTGCGCAATGCGCTTATCGGGCGCGAAGTGTCGGACATCGATATTGCGACGACACTCGTGCCGCAGGACGTGACGAAG
>JBQCJO010000283.1:0-10263 GCA_051952735.1 Rhizomicrobium sp. | reverse complement strand
ACGATCAGCTTGTCCGCAGCCGCCATGAGCGGGCCTTCCCGGCTCGCGAGCACGCCGCTCGGTAGGTTCGGTGTGACGTGAAGCGCGAACGCCGCATCCGGCAGCGGATCGATGATGCCGTCATCGAGCATGAAGCGCGCGCCGTGGTGGCCTTCCTCGCCCGGCTGAAACATGAACATCACCGAACCGGCCAGCCTGTCGCGCCGCTCGCAAAGCGCTCTCGCCGCGCCTGCCAGCATCGCGACATGCGTGTCGTGCCCGCAAGCGTGCATCGCGCCGTCGTTCTGCGAGGTGAATGACAGGCCGGTCTCTTCCGTCAATGGCAACGCATCCATGTCGCCGCGCAGCAGCACCGTGCGGCCGTTCGACGGCCCGCGCAGCAGCGCGATGAAGCCGGTGGTCGATGTGCTGTCGTAGATCTCCAGCGGCAGCCCCGCGAGCGCGGCCTTCGCCTTCGCGGTTGTTTTGGGATTCATCAACCCGATTTCGGGATCCTCATGGATCGCGCGGCGCAATTTGATCATGTCGGGAAGAAGCGCCTGCCCGGCTTCCACCCATTCCGAAATCGGCTCGTTCATACTCACTCTCCGGATGTGCTGTTTCGATTAAGCCATGCCGCGCGGGCCTGCGCCAAGCTTAACCGGTTCGCGCCGCCCGCGAGGTTCTCGTCCCGCGCCTGTGACGGATCGTCCTCCCAGCCGCAAATGGGGCATATCTCGAATGCATCGCGGCGGTGGATCGTAAGCGCGCCGCAACACAGACATGGCAGCAGCGCGCTCATTGACGATCCCAGTAAGCCCGTCCGTCATCGGGACGGAAGAATGTGCGCGGTTCGCCACGACTGTCTTTCACGGCAAAGGTGTTCGTCGCGGGCTCATAGTAGAGCGTGTCGCCTCGATCGTTCGTTTTGATCAACGTCCCTTGCGGTGGGCGGGTAACGAAACGCAGCGCGCCCTCTTCGTAGTCGCGGGCGCTGTGGAACTCGGGAAATTCGGCGCCGTGTTTCTCCCAATGCTCTTCGGCGTTGCGTGCCGCGCCGTCACGGCCATGCGACCAGACGACGTGGTCCGAGGATATATCGGCCTGCGGTGGCGGGGCGTTTATGCGCTCGTCCCGCGACAACCGGTTGGCGCCGAACGCCACGGCGAGCACGAGTGCGACGGCGACCGCCGCGTTGCGCCAGATACCTTGCATGGACCACCTATGGAGCGCTCAGAATGAACGGGGCGGCTCAAAAAGCAAACGCCGCGCATCCTTTCGGATACGCGGCGCTGCCGCAGAACTTACGCGATACCGATCAGAAGCGGAGCGCCGCCGGACCGAAATGCGTGCCGTAGATTTCCGCACCGTTGCGCTGGCGGTCGACGAGCGCGCCGTCCACCGGATCGCATTAGAAGCGCAGACCGACGAACCAGACATTGGCCGACGTGCTGTGGCTGAATTCCGCACGCGTGTAGCCGCCGTAGAGCGAGAGCGGAACGCTGTGCGAGAAGAGCCATTCGCCCTGAACGGTGAAATCGTTCTCGTTCGTGACGTGGTTGAGGTGCGTGTAGTCGTAGCTGCCCGACAGCGCGAAGTCCGGCATGACGTAGCCGGTCAGCTGCACACCGGCGTAATCGCCCTTGATGCCGTGGTTGCCGTTGAACGCGCCGCCCTTCACGCCGACCGTGATGGAACGCGTCGCGTACCAGTCGCCGAACAGGCCATAATGCGTTGCGTTGGTCGTCGGGCTGGAGTCGATCGAGGTGTAACCCACCGTCGCGCCGATGCGACCGCCGGCGCTACGCCAGAAAGCTGCGCCATTGACGTTCCAGGCGTTGGCGTCCGCGCCATTGCCGTCGGAATGGTTGTAGCCGGCGTTGATCTGCGCCGCCCAGTTCGGCGCCAGGCCGAACATGCCGCCACCATTGATATGGTAGTCGTTGACGCTGCCGCCACTGTGATTGAGATCGAAGTTCTGATAACCGCCGTCCAGAATGCCGTCGAAGTCGGCGGCGAAGGCCGGGGCCGAAAGAGAAGCCAGGGCCAGCGCGCAGGCGGCTCCGAGCATCGTTGTGCGAAGTGACAATTCACCCTCCGTAGGTTCGTTCGAGCGGGCGTTCCCCCGCATTCGTGGCCCGGAGGTAACGCTGAGACCCGTGAACTCCAAGTGGCGCGGCCGTAATGTTGGATGGTTCTTCACATCGCGTGCCATTTATGACACAGCTAACGTATTGGTAACATTACGTGATTCCACGCAGGGTCCATGATTGTTGCGTCTTTGCAAGCCCCTGCGATCACAGCAAAGCAGCTGCGCCCGCCGGCCGCTTGACGGAATTATGCTCAGGAGTAGCATAACGGGGTGTTGTGTACCGGCCTTTAAGGCCGGTCTTTTCGTCCTATATATATGCTCAAATTGAGCATAAGGAGATGGCGATGAACGTGGTGAACCTGAAAGGTGCAGAGCCCCTGCCCTACACGCCCGAAATCGCGCGCGCGACGCAGGATCTCTACAAAAAGGTCTCGCACGTCATTCCCGAGATCGAATGGCCGGTGTTTGCGCCCTATGTGGACGCGATCAACAAGCTCAAGAAGCAGAAGAACGCGGTCATCCTCGGCCACAACTACATGACGCCGGAGATCTTCAACTGTGTCTCCGACTTCACCGGCGACTCGCTGCAGCTCGCCCGCGAGGCCGCGCGCACCGACGCGAAGGTTATCGTTCAGGCCGGCGTGCACTTCATGGCGGAGACGTCGAAAATCCTCTCGCCGTCCAAAACGGTATTGATCCCGGACATGCGCGCAGGCTGCTCGCTCGCCGCTTCGATCACCGGCGCGGATGTGCGCCTCCTCAAACAGAAATATCCGGGCCTGCCGGTCGTCACTTACGTGAACACGTCCGCCGACGTGAAGGCGGAAAGCGATGTGTGCTGCACTTCGTCCAATGCGGTCGCCGTGGTCGAAGACATCGCGCGCGAGTTCAACGTCGATACCGTCATCATGGTGCCGGACAAATATCTCGCGCAGAACGTCGCCAAGATGACGAAGATCAAGGTCATCACTTATGACGGCGCCTGCGAAGTGCATGAACGCTTCACGCCGCAGGACATCCGCAATTTCCGCGAGGCCAATCCCGGTGTCATGGTGCTGACGCATCCGGAATGCCCGCCGGACGTCGTCGCCGAAGCGGATTTCTCCGGCTCGACCAGCGCCATGATCGGTTATGTCGGCAGCCACAATCCGAAAAAGGTCGTGCTCGTGACCGAGTGCTCGATGAGCGACAACGTCTCGGTGGAGTTTCCGAAAGTCGAATTCGTGAAACCCTGCAACCTTTGCCCGCATATGAAGCGCATCACGCTGCCGAAAATCCTGCATTCGCTGGAGACGATGACGACAGAAGTCATTGTCGATCCGGTGATCGCGGAACGTGCGAAAAAGGCTGTCGAGCGAATGCTCGCGGTGAAGATGCCGGTTCAGAAAGCCGCCTAAGTGGCCCGCCATATCGACAACATCATCGAAGCCCCCGGCGCGCTTGTTCTCGGTGCCGGCATGGCAGGGCTTTTCACGGCGCTGAAGCTGGCGCCGTTCCCGGCGCTGGTCCTCGCAGGAGCCCGTCCTGGCACCTCAGGCTCGAGCGCATGGGCGCAAGGCGGCATCGCCGCCGCGATGGCCGCTGACGATAGCTGGCAAAGCCATGCCGTGGACACTATCGCAGCCGGCGCAGGCACCTGCGACCCAAAGATCGTCGAGATCGTGACCCGCGAAGCCCCCTCACGCATTGAAGATCTGATAGCACTGGGCGCGCCGTTTGACCGTAATGCGGATGGAACTCTTGCGCTTGGCCGCGAGGCTGCACACAGCGCCAAGCGCATCGTGCATGTCAAAGGCGACCGCGCCGGTGCGGAAGTGACGCGCACGCTCGCGGAGCGGGCAGTTGCAACGCCGTCGATCCAAGTTCTTGAGGGCTTCCATGCGCTCGAACTCGCGATGGAGAACGGCCGCGTCACGGGCGTATTCGCACGCTACGGCTCCGGCAATGGCACACGGCTCGTGCTCTTCCGCGCCAAAGCGGTGATCTTTGCCACCGGCGGCATCGGCGCACTCTATGCCGTGACAACGAATCCGTTGGAGACGCGCGGTGAAGGCCTCGGCATGGCGGCGCGGGCCGGTGCGGTGATCGCAGACGCCGAGTTCGTGCAATTCCATCCCACGGCCATCGCCATCGGCCGCGATCCGGCACCGCTCGCCACCGAAGCACTGCGCGGCGAAGGTGCCATCCTCGTCGATGAAACCGGCCGCCGCTTCATGCCTGCATTCCACGCTGATGCGGAACTTGCGCCGCGCGATGTCGTCGCGCGCGCCATCCATCGCGAGATCGCGCGCGGACACAAAGTCGTTCTCGATTGTACCACAGCCATCGGCGCGAAGTTCGCCGACCGCTTCCCCACCGTTTATGCCGCCTGCATGTCTGCAGGCATCGATCCGGCGACACAGGGCATCCCCGTCGCGCCCGCCGCGCATTATCACATGGGCGGCATCGCAAGCGACAAACGCGGCCGCACGTCATTGGACGGCCTGTGGGCCGTCGGCGAATGCGCGTCGACGGGATTGCATGGCGCCAATCGCCTTGCCTCCAACTCGCTCCTCGAAACGTTGGTCTTCGGCGCGCGCGCTGCCGAAGACGTGCGTGGCTCCATCGCAACGCGCGACGCGCAAGGCACGCCGCCCGCACCAGAGCGCTTCAACGCGCCGCCGCCGCCCAAGGCGATGCGCGCGGCTATGTCGCTGAATGTCGGCCTGGAACGTGACGAAGCCGGCCTGACCGCCGCTCTTGGGACGATCGAGGCGGTCGAGCGCGCGGGGGCGGGTGAACCGGCCCTGCTGAACATGACCACAGCCGCAAAGATCGTCACCGCCGCCGCCCTCGCCCGTCATGAAAGCCGCGGCGGTCATTTCCGCAGCGACTATCCGCAGACAGATACCGAAGCCAGGCGCAGTTTCCTCATACTCGCCGACGCGGAAAAGATTTCCGCCGAGGCCGCATCGACATCGAAGAGCGCAGCGTGCCTCTAGCCCTTCCCTTCGCCCATCCGCCGCATCCGCTGCTTGTCGAGCCCGTCGTGGTTCACGCGCTGGAAGAGGATCTTGGCCGCGCAGGCGACATCACCTCCGATCTCATCATTCCGGCGACACAAAAAGCGAAAGTGAAACTCGCCGCGCGCAAGCCCGGGACCATCGCCGGATTGGTCGCCGCCGAATGTGCCTTCCGCATGGTCGATCCCGATCTAAAATTCACCGTGAAACTGCCGGACGGCTCACAAGCCAAAGCCGGCGCGGTCGTTGCCACCATCGAAGGCTCCGCGCGCAGCATCCTCACCGCCGAGCGCGTGGCGTTGAACTTCACCGGCCACCTCTCCGGCGTCGCCACGGCAACGCGCGCATTGGTGGACGCGGTGAAGGGCACCAAGGCGCGCATCGTAGAGACACGCAAGACCACTCCGGGTCTGCGCCTGCTGGAGAAATACGCCGTGCGCTGCGGCGGCGGCTTCAACCACCGCTTCGGCCTCGACGACGCCGTTCTCATCAAGGACAACCATATCGCCGCCGCCGGCTCGATCACCAAGGCCGTGAAGCACGCGCGCGCGGGCACCGCGCACATGGTCAAGATCGAGGTCGAGGTCGATACGCTCAAGCAACTCGAAGAAGCGCTCAAGATCGGCGTGGACACGATCCTGCTCGACAACATGCCGCCCGACACGCTGCGCAAAGCCGTGGCGATGGCCAAGGGTCGCGCCGTGCTGGAAGCCAGCGGGAATATCACCATCGATACCGTGCGCGTCGTTGCCGAGACTGGGGTGGATTACATCTCTTCCGGCGGCATCACCCATTCCGCGATCAGTCTGGACCTCGGTCTGGATTTTTGATGTGATCCCCGCATGACGGGGGATCGTCTCATCATATGCCGCTTGGCAGCGGTCTTCGTGCTCCTTGCGTTGAGTGCCTGTTCCACCACGCCGTCATCCCCGCCGGACAATTCCGCGGCGCGTGCTGCCAATGCCGCTTATTTCACCGGCGACTTTAACTGCACCAAGGCAGACGCCCGGCAGATCGACCTCAAGCTGCTCAATGCCGCGACGGCCGCTTATCTGGAGAAATGCGTTCGCTTCGAAGCTTTCACCGACGGCAGCGCTCTCTATGTGAACGCGGCTCACATGAAGCCTATCAAGGCGTCGGCCACGGGACTTTACTGGAAGGACGACGAGACAGCGCGGCACCTCAAGCTCGGCCCGTCCTTTGTCTTTATCACTGGACGGCTGCGCGATTGCGCGAAGCACAACGCGATGACGGCGGAAGCAGCGTCGCTGCAAACAGCACCGGGCGCCGTCCCGGCGGTGCCGGCCATCATCGGCGCGTGTAAAACTGCCGCCACGGCAATCTTTGTCTCTGATGCCGAGATCGTTCCCACGGCGATGGACTAGCGCGCATCCCTGCCCCACAGTGCCTCCAGACGACATCGGGAGGCATCCATGGATCTTCATCTCAAGGGCAAGAACGCCGTCATCTTGGGCGGCACGCGTGGCATCGGGCGCGCCATCGCGGAAACGCTAGCAGGCGAAGGCGCGAACGTCGCCATCTGCGCGCGCAACGCCGATCAGGTGAAAGACGCCGTCGGCGAACTCAAATCCAAGGGCACAAAGATCACCGGCGGCGCCGTGGACATCATGGATGGCGCAGCGCTGAAGGCGTGGATTGCCAAGGCCGCCGGTGAACTGGGCGGCATCGACATTCTCATCTCCAATGCCGGCGCGATGGCGCAAGGCGCAGACCCAGCATCATGGGAATCCAATTTCAAGCTGGACGTATTGGGCGCAGTGAACGCATTCGACGCGGCCTATCCGTTCCTCGAGAAAGCCGCCGACAAGAACAAGGACGCAGCCTTCGTCATCATCGCGTCGGTCTCCGCGGCCGAAGCCGACAACGCAGCCTCCTACGGCCCGATCAAGGCGGCGTTGATCCACTATGCGAAGGGTCTCGCGCGCCAGCATGCCAAGCGCGGCATTCGCACCAATGTGGTGTCGCCCGGCATGGTCTATTTCGAAGGCGGCGTGTGGAACATGGTCGAGAAGAACATGCCCGACTATTTCAAGACGGCGATGGCGCGCAATCCGACAGGCCGCGCCGCGACACCGCAGGACATCGCGAACGCGACGGTGTTCCTCGCGAGCCCGGCGTCGTCCTACACGACGGGCGTCAATCTTCTGGTCGACGGCGCAATCAGCCGCCGCGTGAATTTCTAAAAGCAATCGGGGAAAGCAATGGCCGGCAAGGCGCGGGGACGCAAATCCATTTTCATCACGGGTGCTGCCAGCGGCATGGGCCGCGAAACGGCGAAACTGTTCAATGCCAAGGGCTGGTTCGTCGGCGCCTATGACGTGAACACCGAGGGTCTCGCCACGCTGGCGCAGGAAATCGGCAACGACAACTGCATCACCGCGCGTCTCGACGTCACGAAGAAGGAAGATTTCGACGCCGCGGTCAAAGCCTTCGGTGAAGAAACCGACGGCAAGATGGATATGCTCCATTCCAATGCCGGCATCGGCGAAAGCGGCTGGTTCGAGGACATCCCGTTCGAAGCCGCGATGCGCGTGGTGCAGATCAACTTTATCGCCGTGATCGCCAGCATCTATGCCGCACTACCGCTTTTGAAGAACACCAAGAACTCGCTGGTGTTCATCACCTCGTCGTCGTCCGCGACCTATGGCATGCCGCGGATCGCTGTCTATTCGGCCACCAAGCATGGCGTGAAGGGACTGACGGAGGCGCTGTCGGTGGAGTTTGCCCGTTTCGGCGTGCGCGTCGCGGATGTGCTGCCCGGCCTCATCGACACGGCGATCCTACGCAATACGCCCAACCGCACGGAAGATCGCGCCAAGCCGACCGAGGATGAGTTCTACGCGAACGCGCCCAAGAAAGGCATGTTCCGGCTGATGCCCGCATCAGCCGTCGCGGAGTGCGCGTGGGAGGCCTATCACAGCGACAAGCTGCACTGGTATGTGCCCAAGGAAATCCGGCGCATCGACATCATCAAGGCGCTGGCGCCCAGCTTCATGCGCAATACGATCAAGAAGCAGATGCTCGGCGGACTCTTCGGCGCAAAGGACGACTAGGCACCGCGCGTCGTGTAGCGGCGATACGGGCGGTAGAAAATGTGGTGACCGATCTGCACCGTGCGGGCCATCGTGTCCGCCCAGCCGGGCGCCACATCCTCGGCGTGGAACGACAACGCGCCGCCCGTCGTGTTCTGAAGCTGCACGATGCCGGTGACTACTTGTAACGCAAGGCGCTGCGCACGACGCCAGACGACGGCGGACTTCCGCCTTGCCATGTCGCCGCTGCAGGTGAAGGAGAACTGGCAGCCGGTGTGGAGGCTGGAACCTTCAAATACGACGCCGCAGATCGTGTTCGGATAATAGCCAGAGCGCATGCGGTTATAGACGACTTCGGCGATGGCGAGCTGGCCGGCGCGGCCTTCGCCACGGGCTTCGTAATACATGGCATCCGCGAGGCAGTTTCCTTGTTGAAGAAACACCTGTGCGAGAAGCTCAGCCTGGGACGGGCTGATCGCCGTGCCGCCGAAACCGTCGGTCTCAGGCTGGTAGCTTGCCGGCGTCGCATGCAACTGCAGCGCCTCGGCCTTTGCGGTTTGCGCCGGCGCCGTGAGGGGCGCGGCGTGTGCAACGGCTTTCGCGATCGCAACCTTTGGCGCGATCGGCGCGTTACGATGTTCAGCATACGGAGCGTATGCGACGGCTCCCGCTGACAATCCCAGCGTCAGGCAAAAGGCGCTCGCGACAACACGATCTGCGCGGCGCAGCGCGACTTTAAGTTTTTTCTGCATAGCGGGTACTCGGCGTCTCTCTTCGGATGAAATGGCGTTTCGATTTTTTATTTCGTTGCGTCGTTGTTCCGAATGGCTCCCTCGCCCCCTTCAGGCGTGCCGATGTGATGCCCATGAAAATTCGAATCGTCAAACAAAAATTTTGTTCATCATGACTCTGAGTCATGTAAACGAGAAAAACCTAGGGTTTCCCTGTGTCGTCCGTGTACGGACTATTCTGCCTTGGTGATATTTCTTAACGCCGCTTGCGCGGCAGATAGACGCGCAATTGGCACGCGGAATGGTGAACACGACACATAATCGAGTCCGGAGTCGTGGCAAAAACGGATCGAATCCGGATCGCCACCATGCTCTCCACAGATGCCGAGCTTCAAATTCGCGCGGGTTTTGCGTCCGCGCTCCGCTGCAATCTGCACCAGCTCACCGACACCATCCTGATCGATGCTGACGAACGGATCGCGCGCGATGATGCCTTTCGAAAGATAATCGGTGAGGAATCCGCCGGCATCGTCGCGGCTCATGCCGAGCGTGGTTTGCGTAAGATCGTTGGTGCCGAAGGAAAAGAACTCCGCCGTCTGCGCGATATCGGCCGCCCGCAACGCGGCGCGCGGCAACTCGATCATCGTCCCGACCATATATTTCGGGCTTTTCCCGCGCTCGGCCTTCAACTTTTCCGCCACTCCGGAAATGCGGTCGCGCAGCATGTCCAGCTCGGTCTTGAAGCCGACCAGCGGGACCATGATTTCCAGCTCGACCGGCTTGCCGCCCTTCTCTTCCACGTTCAGCGCCGCTTCCAGGATGGCGCGCGCCTGCATTTCGTAAATTTCGGGATAGGTGATGCCCAGGCGGCAGCCGCGATGGCCGAGCATCGGATTGGCTTCATGCAGCGCGATGAGCCGCGCGCGCAGTTTCGCCGGGGTCGATCCCGCGGCTTTCGCCACTTCCGCGATCTCTTCGTCCTTCTGCGGCAGAAATTCGTGCAGCGGCGGATCGAGCAGGCGGATGGTGACGGGCAAACCTTCCATCACCTTGAAGATCTGTTCGAAATCGCCGCGTTGCATCGGCAGCAATTTCGCGAGTGCCGCTTCGCGATCCTTCTTGTCGTCCGCCAAAATCATCTGGCGCACGGCGAGAATGCGTTCGGGATCGAAGAACATATGCTCGGTGCGGCAGAGCCCGATGCCTTCGGCACCGAACTTGCGCGCGACTTCCGCATCGTGCGGCGTGTCCGCATTGGTGCGGATCTTCAAGCGGCGAATGGAATCCGCCCAGCCCATCAGCGTGCCGAAATCGCCGGTGAGTTCCGGCTGCAAGGTCGGCACTTTGCCCTTGAACACCTGCCCCGAGCCGCCATCGATGGTGACGATCTCGCCGCGCTTAATGGT
>JBQCJO010000282.1:0-2683 GCA_051952735.1 Rhizomicrobium sp. | reverse complement strand
CGAAGATGCAGGGCCGCGCCGGCGTCTTGGGGAAGGGCCTCAGGCTCTCGATGCCTTCATCCGAGATGACGACCACCTCGCCGTTCTCGATCTCGCGGATGTACTTGGCGCCGATGATGTCGAGCGCGCAGGTTTCCGAGGTCAGGATCGGCGCGCCGCCGAGCTGTCCAAGCACCAATGGCCGCACGCCCCAGGGATCGCGCACGCCGATCAGCTTCTTCGATGTCAGCGCGACCAGCGAATAGGCGCCTTCCACCTGCTTCAGCGCGTCGATCAGCCGGTCCACGATGGGGCCATAGCTGCTGCGCGCGACGAGATGGATGATCGTCTCGGTGTCGGATGTCGACTGGAAGATCGCGCCTTCGCGCACCAGTTCGGAACGCAGTGTGCGGGCGTTGGTCAGATTGCCGTTGTGCGCGATGGCGATGCCGCCGCCTGCGAGGTCCGCGAACATGGGCTGGATGTTGCGCGCCATCGATCCGCCCGTGGTGGAATAGCGTACATGGCCGACGGCGTTTCCGCCCTTCAGCTTCTCGGCATGCGGACTGTTCTTGCCGAAGATGTCGCCCACCAGTCCGGGATGGCGTTCGGCGATGAATTGCGTGCCGTCATAGGTAACGATGCCGGCGGCTTCCTGGCCGCGGTGCTGAAGCGCATGCAGGCCCAGCACGGTCAACGCGCCCGCATCCATGTGCCCGAAAACGCCGAACACGCCGCACTCCTCGTGCAGCTTGTCGTCGTCGAAGGGAGAGGTCGTGCCGTTCATGGCTTCTTCCCAGCGCCGCTCGTCTGTTGGATGAGCTTGTCTAGCGCCTGACGCTCATTCGCGCCATAGCTCTTTTTCGGGGTTTTGGCGTGGCTTTTGGCCGCTTGCGTGCTTCCCGGTTTGGCACGTGGCTGCGGTAATTCCTGGACGTAGACGCGGGATTTTCGCGATTGTTCGTCGCGATGGGCCTCGTATGCCGAAAACGCATGCGAATGGCGCTCCGGTATCAGCGAGAGCAGGACATCGCCAGTGTCCTGAACCATGGGCAGTGTCCACGCATGGGCGATCCAGTTGGGTTGCTTCTTCACGGGAACAATCAGCGTGAAGAGGATGTAGGCCATCGCTATCAGGATGAGCCCGCGCACCACGCCGAACACAGCGCCCAGCGAGCGATCCAGCGGCCCGATCGACGATGTTCGAACATTCTCGGCGAACCGCGCGCTCAGGAAGGACAGCGGGATGAGCACGACCAGGAACACGCCGATATAGGCGACGATCTGCGCTGCCATGGGAGACATCGCGCCGTTCAGCAGCGGCGCGGCAGAAGGGGCGAAATAGAGCGTGGCGAATGCTGCGGCCGCCCAGGCGAAGATCGACAGCGACTCGGCAACGAAGCCCCGATAGAGCGCGAATATGGCGGACGCGAGCACGACCGCGACAACCACAAGGTCGATCCACTGGAAACTGAACGCCGCCATCGATTCTTATTTTACCACAGCCGCCGGGCGCGGCCCCCGCGCGGCACCCACGAATTGCGCCAGCTCGGCCACATCGGAGATGGGGTGTAGCGCCAATCCCACGCTTTCCGCCTTGGTTCCGGCAGGCACGACCGCGCGGGTGAAGCCAAGCTTGGCGGCTTCCTTGAGGCGCAATTCGGCCTGCGGCGCAGGACGCACATCGCCAGAAAGGCTGATCTCGCCGAAATAGACCGTGTCCTTCGGCAGAGGGCGGCCGGTGAAGGACGAAATCAGCGCCGCCGCTGCGGCCAAATCTGCTGCGGGCTCGCTGACCCGCAGACCGCCGGCGACGTTGAGATAGACATCGTGCCCGCCCATCCCCAGCCCGCCGCGCGCGTCGAGCACAGCGAGGATCATGGCGAGACGGCTCGATTCCCAGCCCACCACCGCGCGGCGCGGCGTGCCATAGGCCGGCGCCGCAACCAGAGCCTGAATCTCCACCAGTAGAGGCCGCGTGCCTTCCATGCCCGCGCACACCGCATTGCCCGGCGCATTGCTGTGGCGGTCGCCGAGGAACAGCGCGGACGGATTGGCGACTTGCGCGAGGCCCGCGCCGGTCATTTCGAAGACGCCGATTTCATCGGTCGCACCGAAACGGTTTTTCACCGCGCGCAGGATGCGGAAGTGGTGGCCCCGCTCGCGTTCGAAATAGAGAACCGCGTCGACAAGGTGTTCGACCGCTTTGGGGCCGGCGATCTGTCCGTCCTTGGTGACGTGACCCACGAGCAGCAACGCCGCGCCGCTCGCTTTCGCATAGCGCACAAGGTCGAACGAGGCGGTGCGCACCTGCGCGATGGTGCCGGGCGCGGCTTCCAGCGCGGAGGTCCAGATCGTCTGGATGGAGTCGATGGCGATGATCCCCGGTGCCGGCTGCGTCTCCAGCGTCGTCAGGATGTCTTCTATGTTGGTGGCGGCGCCGAGCGCGACATTGGCGTCCGACAATCCCATGCGCGCGGCGCGCAGGCGCACCTGCGCCATGGCTTCTTCGCCGGAGATATAGACTGCCGTGCCGCCTTTCTGCGCGTAAGACGCGAGCGCCTGAAGGATCAGCGTGGACTTGCCGACGCCGGGATCGCCGCCGATGAGCAGCGCCGAACCTGGCACCAATCCGCCGCCCGCGACACGGTCGAATTCCGCGGTGCCGGTGACGCGGCGCGGCGGTTCCTTATCGACCGTCTTG
>JBQCJO010000281.1:0-3997 GCA_051952735.1 Rhizomicrobium sp. | reverse complement strand
AGCATGACGAACAAAACGACGTCATCCTGAGGTGGCCGCGCAAGCGGCCCTCGAAGGATGACTACGCGTTCTCGAGCGCGATGCCTTTTTCGGCGAGGAACGGCGCCAGCTCGTCGGCTTCGTACATTTCTTTGAGGATGTCGCAACCTCCAACGAATTCGCCCTTCACATAAAGCTGCGGGATCGTCGGCCAGTTGGAGAATTCCTTGATGCCCTGGCGGATCTCCGGGTCCTTCAGCACGTCGATCGCTTTGAACTTCACGCCGAGGTTGGAGAGGATGCCGACCGCCGCCGCCGAGAATCCGCACTGCGGAAACACGGGCGTGCCCTTCATGAACAGCAACACGTCGTTGCCGGAAACTTCGCTCTGGATGCGGTCGTGAACGGTCGTCATAGGAGCCTCGATTTCGATGGCACTGAGTTAAGCCTGGCTTCCCCAAGCGTCAAGAATAGGGCCGGTTCCCAAACCACCGAAAACACGGCGGATAATCAATCCTTCGCGCTGGTTTGCAGCGAAAGCGCGTGGAGTTCGCCGCCCATGCGGCCTTTCAGCGCCGCGTAAACCATCTGGTGCTGCTGCACACGGGTTTTGCCCTTGAAGGCGGCGGTGGAAACCATGGCGGCCCAATGGTCATCGTCATCGGCCAGCGCGGTGATCGTCACCTCCGCATCCGGAAAGGCTTCGCGGATCAGCTTCTCGATGTCGGCAGCGGGCATACCCATGTTCTGAACCCTATCAGTTTCATCTCAATCCGTCATGGCCGCCCTTGAGGCGGCCACCCATCCTGCGCGTGTCCACGCGCCGAGAAAACTCTTTCGCTCGCAGACGCTCGCGCGATGGGTGGCCGGGTCAAGCCCGGCCATGACGGAGTTTTTAGTTCGTGTGCGGCGCGGCCATGTAGGCGGGGAACCACTCCTCATGCGCCTTGCGCAAGGCGGGAAGCGAAACCTCGCCTTCGCGCTGCACGCGCACAACCTTCTCGGCGATCGTCTTGCCGATGATGGCGTGGATGATGCCCGCTTCGCGGAGTTCGCCTTCGATCTTGTCGGCGTCCTTGGCGGGAACGGCCAGCACATAGCGCGCCTGATCCTCGCCGAAGAAGAACGGGATGGCGTCGACCGTGGTGCCGGCAACGCCGACATCGACGCCGATGTTTCCGGCGAGCGCCATTTCCGCGAGCGCGGAGAGGAGGCCGCCGTCCGAGCAATCATGCACCGTGTCCACGCGGCCGGCTTCGATGAGCTTGCGGACGAATTCGCCGTTTTTGCGCTCGGCTTTCAGATCCACCTGCGGCGCACCGCCCTCTTCGCGGCCTTCGACTTCGCGCAGATAAATCGACTGGCCGAGATGGCCTTTCGTTTCGCCGATGAGCAGAAGCGCATCGCCTTCGCGCTTCAGCGCGACGGTGGCCATGCGATTCACGTCTTTCATTAAACCGACGCCGCCAATGGCGGGCGTGGGCAGAATGCCTTCGCCATTCGTTTCGTTGTAGAGCGAGCAATTGCCGCCGATGACCGGGAAGTCGAGCGCGCGGCAAGCTTCGCCGATGCCATCCACGCCCGCCACGATCTGGCCCATGATCTCCGGCTTCTGCGGATTGCCGAAGTTGAGATTGTCCGTCACCGCGAGCGGCAACGCGCCGACGGCGGAGATATTGCGATAGCTCTCCGCCACCGCTTGCTTCGCGCCTTCGAACGGATCGGCCTTGCAATAGCGCGGCGTGACATCGGTGGAGATCGCAAGGCCCTTCCTGGTGCCGTGCACGCGCACCACCGGCGCATCGCCGCCCGGCTTCTGCACCGTGTCGGCCATGACGGTGTGATCGTATTGCTCCCACACCCAGCGGCGCGAGGCCATGTCCGGCGAGCCGATCACCGTGACCAGCGATTCCATCAGCTTCTTCGATGTGTCGAATTTCACCGGCGCATGTTTCGGCGCAGGCGGCGTGAAGGGACGTTCCAGCACCGGTGCTTCGTCCGACAGCGCGGTGATTGGCATGTCGGCTTCGATCTTGCCCTTGTGCTTCACGACGAGACGCTTGGTGTCGGTGGTGATGCCGATGACGGCGAAGTCCAGCTCCCACTTCTTGAAGATGGCTTCAGCTTCTTTTTCGCGGCCGGGCTTCAGCACCGCGAGCATGCGCTCCTGCGATTCCGACAGCATCATCTCATACGCCGTCATGTTCGCTTCGCGCTGCGGGACCTTGTCGAGATCAAGCTCGATGCCGCTGCCGCCCTTGTCGCCCATTTCGGCGGAGGACGACGTGAGGCCTGCCGCGCCCATGTCCTGAATCGCGATGATCGCGTCCGTCGCCATCAGTTCGAGGCAGGCTTCGAGCAGAAGCTTCTCGGTGAAGGGATCGCCGACCTGCACCGTGGGGCGCTTCTCGTCCGATGCGTCGTCGAACTCCGCGCTCGCCATCGTGGCGCCATGAATGCCATCGCGGCCCGTCTTGGAGCCGATATAGACGACGGGATTGCCCGCGCCCTTGGCGGCGGAAAGGAAGATGTTGTTCGCCTTGGCGAGGCCCACGCACATCGCGTTGACGAGGATGTTGCCGTTGTAGGAGCGATGGAAATTCACTTCGCCGCCGACGGTGGGCACGCCCATGCAGTTGCCGTAGCCGCCGATGCCATGAACTACACCTTCGACCAGATGGCGCGTCTTGGGATGCGACGGCTCGCCGAAGCGCAGCGCGTTCATCATCGCGATCGGGCGCGCGCCCATGGTGAACACATCGCGCATGATGCCACCCACGCCCGTCGCCGCGCCCTGATAGGGCTCGATGAAGGAGGGATGGTTGTGCGATTCCATCTTGAAGATGCAAGCATCGCCATCGCCGATGTCGATCACGCCCGCGTTCTCGCCGGGCCCTTGCAGCACCCACGGCGCTTTCGTCGGAAGTTTGCGCAGATGAAAGCGCGTGGATTTGTAAGAGCAGTGCTCACTCCACATCACCGAGAAGATGCCAAGCTCGACGAAAGACGGCTCGCGATTCAACAGGCGCTTGATATGCGCGTATTCGCCTTCGGTGAGGCCATGTTCTTTGACGAGTTCGGGGGTGATGGCGGTCATTTTACGATCAATCTTGAGAGGCCGATTTGGGATGCCAGAAAACGCCTTCACCAACGACTTCGATAGGTGGATAGGCGATTGTACGGACTTTCAATCCCTTGATGTTGTCATTTTTGACGAGCACTACTGATAAGACGAGTTCAGAGATCACGGAGGCAAAATCGGGGCAATGCTTCGCTCCAGAAACAACGAGGCAACCTTCTTCCTTACCCGGATATTCCGGTAACCCTTCGAAGTTCGACCACGCATCATCGAGTTGGATGGTGACTACGCCTTGTTCAAAGCGCCAAGCGAGGACGCGCGCGTCATGCAATTCACCGCGATCAAAGAGCCATTGTTCGTCAATTGATGTGTACGGCGTAGCGGTCACAGATCACTCTAAGACAGCGTCTCGATCAAACTCTGGAACAACGCCTTGCCGTCTTCGCCGCCGAGGAGCGGATCGACGACGCGCTCCGGATGCGGCATGAGGCCCAGCACATTGCGCTTCTCGTTCAGGATGCCGGCGATGTTGCGCGCGGAGCCGTTGGGGTTGTCGCCCTGCGCATAGCGGAACGCGACGCGGTTCTCGCCTTCCAGGCGGTTCAGCGTTTCGTCGTCCGCGAAATAATTGCCTTCGCCATGCGCCACCGGAATCGAAATCTCCTGGCCCTTGGAATATTTGCGCGTGAAGGCCGATTGCGTTTCCTCCACCGTCAACTTCACCGGGCGGCAGACGAATTTCAGATCGGCGTTGCGCATCAGCGCGCCGGGCAGCATGTGGGTTTCGGTCAACACCTGAAAGCCGTTGCAGATGCCGATGACGGCACCGCCCTTCTCCGCATGCGCCTTCACCGCCTTCATCACCGAAGACTGGCTCGCCATCGCGCCGCAGCGCAGATAATCGCCATAGGAGAAACCACCCGGCAGCACCACCAGATC
>JBQCJO010000280.1:0-4342 GCA_051952735.1 Rhizomicrobium sp. | reverse complement strand
CGTTCATCAGCGTCGCCGCCTTGCGCGGCGCGTTAAGCCGGGGCGGCGCGGTTTTTACGGTGGCGGCGAAATAGCTTCCGCTTTTGCCGCCGGATTTCGAGACGAGGCGTACCCCTTCGATTACGGCGGAACGGTCCACGGCCTTGATCATATCGTAGACGGTGAGGGCGGCGACGCTTGCGGCCGTGAGCGCTTCCATCTCGACCCCGGTCTGCGCGAGCGTTTTCACCGTCGCCAGAATGCGCAGCGCGTGACGATCGGCCAGAGGTTCGAAATCCACGCCCGCCTTGGTGATGGCGATCGGATGGCAAAGTGGGATGAGCTCGGATGTCTTCTTCGCCGCCATGATGCCTGCGATGCGCGCCGCCGCCAGAACATCGCCTTTCGGCCCCGTTCCGGCGATCGCAGCTTCGTAAGCTTCTTCCGAGATCACGATCACGGCTTCGGCCGCAGCTTGCCGCTCGGTCGCATCCTTGGCCGAAACATCGACCATGCGCGCGGCCCCGGCGGAATCCAGATGCGTCAGTTTGCTCATGCGCCGATTTTAGCGCCAAGCAGGGCGCGTGTCGCCGCCGCTACATCTGGCTGCCGCATCAGGCTTTCGCCGATCAGGAACGTGCTGACGCCGGCTTCGCCGAGGCGTGCGAGATCATCCCGGTCCGACAAGCCGCTTTCGGCCACGACGAGCACATCCTTCGGGATCCCGGGAGCCAGATCGATCGTCACCAGAATGTCGGTGATGAAGGTGCGCAGATCGCGATTGTTGATCCCGATCATGTCCGCACCGAGCTTTAGCGCCCGGTCGAGCTCGACGCGGCTATGCACTTCGACCAGTACGTCCATTTTCCAGCGGCGTGCTTCGTCCATCAACGCGCGCGCTTCGGTATCTGTGACGGCGGCCATGATGACGAGGATGCAATCGGCGCCCCACGCGCGCGCTTCCACCACCTGATAAGGATCGAACATGAAATCCTTGCGCAAGCAGGGCAGGCGCGATGCCAACCGTGCCTGGCGCAGAAAATCGAGTGCACCCTGGAATGAGGGCGTATCCGTCAGCACGGAAAGGCAGGTCGCACCTCCGGCTTCATATTGGCGGGCGAGGAAGGGCGGATCGAAATCTGCACGGATCAGGCCCTTCGATGGGCTCGCCTTCTTGATCTCGCCGATCAGGCCGTAGTGGCCTTCCTTCTTCGCTTTCAGCAGGGCGTCCCGAAAGCCGCGCGGTGCATCCACGGCCTTTGCGGTTTCTTCGACGGCGAGCTGCGGCAACCGTGCCTTCGCCTGCGCGATCTCCTCGCGTTTGTATTTGGCGATGTCGTCGAGAATGGTCATGCGGCTTCTTTCTGGGAAAGCGTGACGACGCGGGAAAGGACGGTTTTTGCCCGCCCGCTGTCGATGGCATCTGCGGCCATCAACGCACCGGACCTCAGATCGTTCACTTTATCGGCGACCAACAGTGCTGCGGCGGCATTCAGCAGGACGATGTCGCGGAACGCGCCGCGCTCGCCGTCGAGCAGGCGAAGCAAGGATGCGGCGTTGTCTTTCGCGTCGCCACCCTTGAGCGCGGCCAATGACGCGCGCGCGGCGGCGATGTCTTCCGGCGTCACGTTGCGGCGCGTGACTGCGCCGTTGTCGAGCGAGGCGACATGCGTGGCGGCCGTCGTGGTAAGTTCGTCCAAACCGTCGGCGCCGTGGACCAGCCATGCCTTCTCGCTACCGAGTTCTTTCAGCACATGCGCCAGCGTTTCGATCCAATCGGCGGAGAACACGCCGATCAATTGCCGCTTCACTTGCGCCGGGTTGGACAGCGGACCGAGCAGGTTGAATATGGTGCGGAACCCAAGTTGTTTGCGCACCGGTCCGACGTGCTTCATCGCCGTATGGTAGTGCGGCGCGAACAGGAAGCAGAAATTGGTTTCCGCGAGGCAGGCCTCGGCGGCGCGCGGCTCCATGTCGATCTTCACGCCGAGCGTTTCCAGAACGTCGGCCGTGCCCGAACGGGAAGAGGCGCTGCGATTGCCGTGCTTGGCCACCGGCACACCGCACGCCGCTACGACAAATCCCGTCGCGGTGGAGATATTGAAGGTGTTGTGGCCGTCGCCGCCGGTGCCACACAGATCGATGGCGCCTGCGGGGGCGTTGATCTTGCGCATTTCCGCGCGCATCGCACGCACGCCACCCACGATCTCGCCGACGGTCGGCATGCGCTTCGCCAACACGGTGAGGAACGTGGCGATATCGTCGTTCGCAACCTGGCCGGTCATGATCGCCCGGAACGCATTCGCGGACTCGTCCGTGCTCAGCGTCTGTCCTTCGGTCAGACGTTTGAGGAGCGGTGCAAAGGCTTGCGCATTGCTCATGCCGGAACGCGCGAAAATTCTTGCGCGATGGTGAGGAAGTTGCGCAGCAGCGCGTGGCCGTTCTCGCTGGCGATGCTTTCGGGATGAAATTGCACGCCATGGACGGGATGGCTCTTGTGCATCACGCCCTGGATGACGCCATCGCTGCTTGTCGCCGTCACTTCGAGCGACGCGGGCATGCTCTCCGGTGCGATGGTCAGGGAGTGATAGCGCGTCGCTTCGAAATCGTTGTTGAGGCCGCGGAAGACGCTTTTGCCGGTGTGATGGATGCGGCTGACCTTGCCATGCATCGGCTCCGGCGCGCGCACGATGGCGCCGCCATAGATCTGTCCGATGGCCTGGTGGCCGAGACAAACGCCCAGGATCGGCATGCGGCCGCCCGCTTTCTTGATGAGGTCGAGACAGATACCCGCTTCTTTCGGTGTGCAGGGGCCGGGCGAGAGCACGATAGCTTCCGGCTTCAAGGCGAGGGCGGCCTCTGCCGTCAGTTCGTCGTTACGTTTGACGAGGACGTCCGCGCCCAGCTCTCCCAGATAGTGGAAGAGGTTGTAGGTGAAGCTGTCATAGTTATCGATAAGAAGAAGCACCGCGCACCTAAGCCATTGAATTTCATGGCGTCAGGTTTCCGCGCCCATCGCCTCACGAACGAATATCACATCGTCCGGGCGGGTTGCATCTGTGGCGCGATTGGCCAAAGGCGGGCCGTGAAATACCCCGATCGGGAAACACCGCTGGACCAGGAGGGTATCCGGCGGTGTCTCCCTTGGGGGGTCAAAGGGTAATCTGGATCTGCGCGCCAGCCGAGAACGATGCCGAGCGGCCATTCAGTTCCGGCGGGTTCATGTCGATGAGCCCGAAGCCCGAAACCTGCGCGCGGCCGTCCATGACCGGCAATCCATAGATCGCTTCGACGCGATGCTCGCGATTGCCGGAGATGTTCCAGCTTTGCGTCACGGCGCCGAGCGTTCCGGTGTTGCGATCGGTCACTTCGACCTGCTGGTACTGCAGCATGCCGCTGTCGACATGGAGCGGTTGGGTGAAGGACACACGCAGCTCGTCGGTGTCACCTAGCAATCCGGCCTTTTTCGCGACCAATTCGTAGGCGGTCGAATGCAGGCCGCCTTGCGCGATCGTCAAGGCAGACTGGCCGGAAGCACCGGTGGTCTGACCCGATGTGGCCGATGCCGCGAAGGACCAGCCGCCGTCGAACGTCATCGTGGCGCCGAAGGTGGTGGCGTTGGTGCGGCCGCCGGTGAGGCTGAGTGCGCCGGCGCCTTCCGCACCGAGCAACCCGTTGTTCTCATCCAGCGACGTGAACGATGCATTCAACGCCAGGTTCGAGGTGAGGCTGTAATCGATGCCGACAACCGACGCAGAGGCCTTGCTGGTCGCCAGCGGCACGGTGCGGATCGGCCCGTAGGTCTGATCCATGTAGATGTGGTTGTCCGACTTCTCGCTGTAGCCGAGGCTGACGCGCGCGCCGCCGAAGCTCAAACCGCCTTGCGCATAAGCGCCGCCGGACGCGAGGCCCAGCACCGGGTTCACGCCGCCGGTGGACGGATCGAAGTCGGTCGCCAGCGCGAACGCCGTGTTCGACGCGGTTTGCGACGCAAGACCGGACATCAGGCCATGTGCACCGCTGCCTTCGCCGACGCGGAAGTCGATGCCGTCGCCGGCGTTGACGAGCTGCACTTCATAGTGCGCGCGCGCGATGCCGGTTTGGCGTTGTTCTTCCGGCAGCGGCGCGGTCGTCGTCAGGCTCAGATTCCAGTCGCTCTGCGCCAGCGCTGTGCTCTGCGAGCTGAAGTTCGAGAACTTCGAGCCGTTCGCCCAGTCGATGAGGCGCTGATAGAGATAGGCCTGGAACGGATTGTTACCGTATGCCGTCTTCTGGCTTTTGCCCACCAGCATCGTGCTGAGCGGGATCGTGAAGTCGCGGAACGTCATTCCGATCGGCTCCAGCGCGACGAGATAGGCTTTCT
>JBQCJO010000279.1:0-5742 GCA_051952735.1 Rhizomicrobium sp. | reverse complement strand
GCTTCTTCGCCAGATCGTCGTTCACTTCCACCGGATCGGGCTTGTTGACCTTGTGGACGGTGACCGCGAACACCGCGTCCTTGTCCGCAAGCTTGGCTTCCGGATAGTCGGCCGGGAATTTCACGTTCACGTCGCGCTTGTCGCCGGCCTTTGCGCCGATGAGCTGATCTTCGAAACCCGGAATGAACTGACCGGAGCCGAGCACCAGGTTGAAGCCTTCGGCCTTGCCGCCGGCGAATTCCTCGCCGTCAACCGAACCGACGAAATCGATGTTGATCTGGTCGTCTTTCTCCGCGGCGCCGTCGCGTTCGGAATAGGCGCGCGTCTGTTCGGCAAGCTTGAGGACCGCTTCGTCCACTTCCGCCTGCGACACATCGCTGACGAGCTTTTCGACCTTCAGCTTGGAGACGTCGGCCAGTTCGAAGTCCGGCATCAGGTCCACCTTCACGGTGAATTCCAGATCCGACTTGCCTTCGACGACCTGATCCATCTCGCTGGCGAGATCGATGCGCGGCGGGAAGGCCGGCTTCAGATTGTTGTCCTTCACAGCCTGCTGCGACGACTCGTTGACCGCCTGCTCGACGATCTCGCTCATCATCTGCTTGCCGAAGGTCTTCTTCAGGAACGACGTCGGCGCCTTGCCGGGGCGGAAGCCCCTCATGTTCATGCGCGGCTTCATCTCTTCGACGCGGCCGGTGAGGCGCTTGTCCAGATCGGAGGCCGGAATGACGATCTTGTATTCCCGGCGAAGGTCCTGATTGGCGGTCTCTGTGATCTGCATTGGCGTCTCTGCTTCCTAATATATCTGTCCATCCGCGATGGCTGGTGCGGGCGAAGGGACTTGAACCCCCACGACTTTCGTCGCTGGAACCTAAATCCAGTGCGTCTACCAGTTCCGCCACACCCGCGCGCGGGCTCCGCCGTTCACCTTATTACTAAGGTGCGCGCCGGGAGGCGGGCCGTATAGCAGGGGTTTTCGGGCGGGGCTAGGGGCTTGGCGGGGCTGGGTCCATGTCCCTCAGCCACAGCCCGACATCCCAATATTTCCCGAATTTCCGGCCCACTTCGGATTAGGTCCCGACGTGCCGGAAGCCGAACGCCTCATGGATGGCGACCGATCCGGGATTGGGCAGCGTGACACCCGCATAGGCGCGATGAATGTCTTCGCTTTTCAGCGCCTCGAACAGCGTCGTGTAGAGCTTGCGGCCAAGGCCCTGCCCGCCTCGATCCGGCGCGCAATAGATCGTCATCTCGATGGTGGTTTGATAGGCCGCCTTCTCCTTGAAACGCGTCGAGCCGGCGTAAGCGAGAACACGGCCATCTTCCTCCGCGACGAAGCACTGGTAGCGACCGCTCGGCGCAAATTGTGCGAACCATTCTTCGCGATCCGCGAGCGTGCGCGCTTCGATGTCGAAGTTCACCGGCGTATGGACCGCATAGTGATTGTAGATGTCGCGCAGCGCGGGCAGATCGGCGCGGTCAGCGCGGCGGATAAGAATCTCGCTCATACAGTTCGTCCTTCAGCGCGGAGAGCGCATCCGGAATGGATTCCGGCAGATCCTCCGCGATCAATCCCGGCCCGAACTGGAACGCTGCTTCCCCGTGGAGCCACGCGGCCATGGCTGCCGCTTCAAACGACTCGACACCCTGTGCCATCAGACCACCAATCAGCCCGCTGAGAACATCGCCCGATCCAGCGGTCGCCAATGTCGCCGGTGCATGGCTGTTCACAATCGCGCGGCCATCCGGCGCTGCGATCACGGTGTCGGGGCCTTTGAGCAGCACAGTGCATTTTGCAGCAGCCGCGGCCGCGCGCGCGGCTTCGATGCGCGATCCCGATTGCTTGAGCACGCCAGGAAAGACGCGCTCGAACTCGCCGTCATGCGGCGTGAGCACGCAATTGGAGCGGATCTGCGTGAAGAGATTCTTCGGCTCATCCTTGAAAGATGTCAGCGCATCCGCATCGAGAACAACGGATGCCTTCGTCGCCAGCACTGCTGCGACCAATTCCTGCGTCTGACGGCCAACGCCGACGCCCGGACCGATGACGACACTGTTCAACCGCTCGTCCTTCAGCAAGTCGGACAATCCGCCCGCACCGGAAAACGGCTTGATCATGATCGCAGTGAGATGTGCGGCGTTTACCGCGACAGCCTCTTGCGGGCTGGCGACGCTCACAAGACCTGCCCCAACACGCAGTGCACCGCGCGCCGCGAGACGCGCCGCGCCCGTCGCATGCGAAGGTCCGCTCACCACCACGCAATGCCCACGCGCATATTTGTGATCGAGCGGGCTGGGCCACGGGAATTTCCGCTGCGAAGGATCGTTCTCGAAGAGATTGGTGTGCGCCTCGCTCGCCGCCGCGGACGGAATGCCGATGTCGGCCACAACGATCTCGCCGCAGTGATAACGTCCCGGCATCAGCACATGTGCGGGCTTCTTGCGGAAGAACGTCACGGTGAGATCGGCGTCGATAAATTTGCCGTCCAGCGGTTTGCCGGTGTCACCCGCCACGCCGCTCGGCACATCGATCGCGACGACGGGGATCGGCGATTTGTTGAGCAGCGCGGCGAGATCCGCCACCGCGCCGTCCAGCGGGCGAGACAACCCCGCGCCGAACAATGCATCCACAATCAGAGTCACGTCATCGAAAATCGCTGAAGACAATGGCTCGTCGCTGCCGCTCCAGCGCTTGGCCATCGCGGCGGCATCGCCTTTCAATTCGTCGCGGCGCCCCAGCAGCGCGAGCCGCACATCCCATCCGCGTTCGCGCAGAATGCGCGCGACGACGAACCCGTCGCCGCCATTGTTGCCCGGCCCGCACAACACCGCGACCGTGAGCGGCGCCCAGCGCGCCTCGATGGCGTCCGCCACCGCGCGGCCCGCATTCTCCATCAACGTCAGCGTCGGCACGCCATGCGACGCCGCATATTTATCGGCGTCGTAGCATTGCCGAACGGTGAGGATTTCAGAAACCATCAGATCACTTCGTAAGCGAACAGCACCATCGTAACCGTAAGCGTAAGCAAGCCCAACATGAAGCACACATCCGCGATGCGTTCCATGAGGTTCGGTGCATCCGTATCCGCGCGTTCCTTGCCGCGCAGGGACATGTAGGAACAGAACGCGCTGGCGAGGAAAATGACGCCCGCGAGCGCGCAATACATATCCACGCCGCTGGGGCCAAGATGGCCCTCCGCCACTTTCACGAGGCCCACCGCCGTCACGCTGACGCCGATCATCGTCGCCGCATTCGGCAGAATGTGCCGTGAGAGTTTTTCCTTCGGCATGAATCCCTCCTGCTTCGCCCACGCCATGCTACGCGCCGCGTCACAGAACGCGATAGTGATAGCGATACAATTCCCTTTCGAATCCCATGCTTTCGTAGAGCTTAACGGCGGGCCGGTTCGCCGCGAGGACCTGCAGGCACGCCCCTTCCGCGCCGCGGCGCTCGGCCCACATCAGAAGATCCGAAAGTGCCGCGCGCGACAGGCCTTCCCGCCGCCGCACCGGATCGGTCGCCACCCATTGCAGACTGACTAGCTGATCGTGCAACGCGCCATAGGCGACGGAGACAATTTTACCGGTCTCATCGTGCGCCGCCGCGAATGCGATGGGCAATGCCACCAGATCGAGCAAGCGCCTGCGCGTGTCGTCCCTGGGCGGCGGGCGGCCGCAGAAACGCTCATGCGCTTTCAGCCATTCCTCGCTCGGCGCGCCCTCCACGATCTCGATGGCGCGCGGCGATGTCTCCGGCGGCGTCAGATCGAAATCCATATAGAGCGTGCGCGTCTCGTCTTCCGCCCGAAAGCCGCGCGCTTCCAAGACATCCTCCAGCAGCGGATCGTCATTGGAGCGGATGCGGAAATAAGTGGGCTGGCCGTGCGCTTCGTAGATGCGCTCGCAATGGCCGATCTTCTCTTTCAGCGCGCGCGTGCCGCTGCCGATCACATTGACGGAGTTGGTGCGGCGCGTCTCGCCATTGGCGAGGCGGATCAGCCAGCCGTCATAGAAAATCTCTTTCAGGGCGGGCCATGCGTTCAGGCACGCCTCTTCCGCGCTGGCACTCAGTCTGTCCATCCCAACCTCCGCTGGCCGGACGCGCTGGGCAACAAAAAAGCCCCGCGTTTCCGGCGGGGCTTCGAAACAACTCGCGTTCACACGCGCGCGCTTACAGAGCCCCTCCGATGGAGCTACGGCGTCGCGCGGTGGTGGTCACGAAAATCATGGCGGGCACAATACGGAAAGCGCGGCCCTTAGCAAGCACTCAGATGATTTCGTAGGCAAAAAGCAGCGAGATGAGCGTCACCGCCAGAAGCCCAACCATGAACGCTACGTCAGCGGCGCGCTCCAGCGCCATGCCGGTGCGTGACTCCGGATCGAGCCGAAGCGATATGTAAGAGAGAATGGCGCTGACCAGGAACAGCACTGCCGTCAGCGCCGCGTACTCGTCCACATGGCTGGGACCGATGCGGCCTTCGACGATCTTCACCAACCCGATGGCGGTGACACAGATGCCGATCATCGTGGAGGCGTTGGGCAGGATCTGCAGGGCCAGACGCGGACGCATGATCAGAAACCTTCGGGCGACTTCTCGTAATGCGGATCGGCGAGTTCGTAAGCGTAGGATGCCGCCAGCACGCCCACGTCGTCAAACATGCGGCCGACGATCTGAAGCCCGACCGGCAAGCTATCCTTCGTGAACCCGCACGGCACGCTCGCGGCCGGCTGTTGAGTCAAATTGAACGGATAGGTGAAGGGCGACCATGCCATCCAGGCGCGGCCGTCATCGCCCATCGGCGAAAGCTGGCCGACATCGAACGCGGGTGTCGCCACTTGCGGCGTGAGGAGAAAATCGTATTTCTCCATGAACACGCGCATCTGGCTGCCCAGCGCGCCGCGCGCAGCGGTGGCCTGCATGAAGGCCTGCTTGTCGATCTTGTTGCTCTCTTCCATCATCTTCCGCAGCCCGGGATCGAGCTTGGCCTTCTGCTCCTCCGGCAGATCGCCGAGCGCGAAACCCGCGCCGGACCACCAGAGTTTCTGGAACGTGTCGCCGGTTTCGACGCCGCCCGGCGGATCGATCTCTTCCACATGCGCGCCCATGGCCGCAAAACGCTTCACCGCTTTCGCCACAAGCTCTTCCACTTCGGGAACGATCTTCTTCACCCAGCCAAGGCGGGGCGAATATGCGATGCGCTTGCCCTGCATCGGCTCTTCGAGTTCGCCGGCGTAATCGGTCGGCTCATAAGGCAGGTTGAACCAGTCGCGCGCATCCGGCTTGGCGATGACGTTCATCAGCATCGCGGAGTCTTTCACCGTGCGGCTCATCGGGCCGACATGCGCGACAGTACCGAACGGCGACAGCGGATAAGCCGCGACACGGCCAAAGCTCGGCTTCAGTCCATAGATGTTGGTGAAGCTTGCTGGGATGCGGATCGAGCCGCCGCCATCGGTGCCAAGTGCGAGCGGACACATGCGCGCGGCCAGCGCGGCGCTCGAACCGCCCGACGATCCGCCCGGCGTCTTGGCCTTGTTCCACGGATTGCGCGTGATGCCTGTCAGCGGCGAGTCCGTGCAGCCTTTCCAACCGAATTCCGGCGTGGTGGTTTTGCCGATGAGCACCGCGCCCGCTTCCTTCAGCCGCGCGACCGTCGGTGCGTCCTCGTTCCACGGGCCGTTCGGATCGACGGTGAGCGAACCGCGCCGCGTCGCCCAGCCTCTCGTCACCAGCAAGTCCTT
>JBQCJO010000278.1:0-6009 GCA_051952735.1 Rhizomicrobium sp. | reverse complement strand
GCCAAGCTTCACGAGATCGACGGCGCTGATGCGCTTCGTAAGATCATCGGTGACGCCAACGACCAGTGAAGCACGGCCATCCGCCACCGCCGCGAAGGCCACGACGCCGGAACCGACTTTCGCCTTGGCGTCGTCGGCCAGACCTTTCAAATCCTTCGCGTTCACGCCTTCAACGACGCGCAAGACGGCCTTCGTGCCCGCGATCTCTTTCACGGCGTCACCGGCATCGCTGCGCGACGGGCCCGCCAGCGCCAATGCCTTCTTCGCGTCCGCCAATTCGCGCTCCAGCTTGCGGCGCTCCTCCGCAAGCGCCAATGCGCGTGCGGGAAGATCGGCAGGACTGGTCTTCAGAGCGGCTGCCGCTTCGCGCGCCAGGTCCGCCTGATCGGACAGCCAGCGCCGCGCGCCTTCGGAGGTCAGCGCTTCAATGCGGCGCACGCCGGCGGCGACCGCGCTTTCACCAAGGATCGTGAAGATGCCGATGTCCCCCAAACGGCGCACATGCGTGCCGCCGCAAAGCTCGATGGAGTAATTCTTCTCTGCGTCGAGATCGCTGCCCATGGTGAGCACGCGCACTTCCTCGCCATACTTTTCGCCGAACAAGGCTTCCGCCCCCGCCTCAATCGCCTGATCGGTCGGCATCAGGCGCGTGGAAACATCGGAGTTCTGGCGCACGACGGCGTTGACCTGGTTCTCGATGCGATCGAGCTCGTCCTGCGTCACCGCTTTGGGATGCGCGAAGTCGAAGCGCAGGCGATCCGGCGCGACGAGCGATCCTTTCTGCGAGACATGCGGCCCCAGCACCCGCTTCAGCGCCGCGTGAAGAAGATGGGTTGCGGAATGGTTCGCCCGTGTTGCCCGGCGCCGCTCGCCATCGACGCGCAGCTCGACCGCGTCACCGACATGAAATTCGCCGCCCGTCACGCGCACGATGTGGACGTGCAAACCGTTTTGCTTGTGCGTATCGGTGACGGCGCCTTGCGCGCCCTTGTTCGAGAAGATCGCGCCCTGATCGCCAACCTGCCCGCCCGACTCCGCATAGAACGGCGTCTGATTCGTGAGGATCTGGACCGTATCGCCGGACGCCGCGGATGTGACCCGCTTTCCGTCTTTCAGGATCGCGACGATGTTTCCTTCCGCCGCTTCGGTGTCGTAACCGAGGAATTCCGTCGCGCCGAGTTCGTCACGCAGCTCGAACCAGATTTTCTCATCGGTCGCTTCGCCCGATCCCGCCCAGGCCTTGCGCGCTTCCTCGCGCTGCTTCTGCATCGCGGTGTTGAAGCCTTCGACGTCCACACCGATGCCGCGCGCGCGCAACGCATCTTCCGTGAGATCGAGCGGGAAGCCATAAGTATCGTAAAGCTTGAATGCCGTTTCACCGGCCAGCTTGTCGCCGCTCCTGAAGCTGCCCGTCGCTTCATCGAGCAGCTTGAGGCCGCGCACCAAAGTTTCGCGGAAGCGGATTTCCTCGAGCTTCAATGTCTCGGTGATGAGCGCCTGCGCGCGGCTCAGTTCCGGATAGGCCGTTCCCATTTCCGCAACAAGCGCGGGCACAAGACGGTACATCAGCGGATCTTTCGCACCGATGAGATGCGCGTGGCGCATCGCACGGCGCATGATGCGGCGGAGCACATAGCCACGCCCTTCGTTCGACGGCAGAACGCCGTCCGCGATCAGGAACGATGTCGAGCGCAGATGATCGGCGATGACGCGGTGGCTTGCCGCATGGCCGCCTGTCGCAGACGAACCGCTCGCTTCCGCCGACGCCGCGATCAGGTGGTGGAAGAGATCGATATCGAACACATCGTGCACGCCCTGCAAGACGGTGCTGATACGCTCCAGCCCCATGCCGGTGTCGATGGAAGGCTTGGGCAGCTTTTCACGGCGGCCGTCGGCGAACTGCTCGAACTGCATGAAAACGAGATTCCAGATCTCGACGAAGCGGTCGCCGTCCTCATTCGGCGATCCTGGCGGGCCGCCTTCGATATGCGAGCCGTGGTCGTAGAAGATCTCCGAGCAGGGACCGCAGGGGCCGGTATCGCCCATCGACCAGAAATTCGCGTTGGTCGCGATGCGGATGATCTTCTCGTCGGGAAAGCCCGTGACCTTCTTCCAGATCCCGAACGCCTCGTCGTCGTCCACATAGACGGTGACGCAAAGCCGGTCTTTCGGAATCCCGAAATCCTTGGTGATCAGCTCCCAGGCGAACTTGATCGCGTCTTCCTTGAAGTAGTTGCCGAAGGAGAAATTCCCCAGCATCTCGAAAAAGGTGAGATGCCGTGCGGTGTAGCCGACATTGTCGAGATCATTGTGCTTGCCGCCGGCGCGTACGCATTTCTGGGAAGAGGTCGCGCGCGGATTGGGCCGTTTCTCCGCTCCCGTGAAGGCATTCTTGAACTGCACCATGCCCGCATTGGTGAAGAGCAGGCTCGGGTCGTTGCGGGGGACGAGCGGGCTCGACGGCACCACGGCGTGCTGCCGGTCGCGGAAGAAGTCGAGAAAGCTCGAGCGGATATCGGAAAGACTGTTCATAGGCCCGTTTTAGAGCCTGCCCCGCCGCATTTGAAGCACGATATCGCGGTGCGAAAGCCGCTCAGGCCTCCGGAACGAGAGGCAAACCCGATGCGGAAGGTGCTGGCGGCTCAGCCCGCTCCGCCGCGGGCAAGGCGGCAACGGCTTCGAGCAGCTTGCGCGTGTGCGGGTCCTGCGGGGTGCGCAGAAGCGTCGCCATCGGCCCCCTTTCCACGATACGCCCGTCCTTGAACACAAAGCCATCTTCGCAGAAGGCGCGCGCCAGCCCGAAATCGGAGGTGACGAAAAGCATCGCGGGGCCCTCGTTGGAGCGGAAATTGCGCAGCAGATCGCGCACCACCGATTGGGCGAAAGCGTCCAGGCCGCGCAGCGGCTCGTCCACGACAGCCAGAAGCGGCTGGCTCACAATGGCGCGGGCGATCTGCAGACGGCGCCGGTCGAAGGGCGGCAAGGAAGCGACGGTGCGGCTGCCCGGAAGGGCTGCCAGCCCCACACGCTTCATGGCCGCATCGCGATTGTGCGCGATAAGATCGCGCGGTATCGCGAGGTGGGCGCGCAATGGCTCGGACACCGTATCGGAAATGGTCATGCGTGGATCGAGCGCGTCATCGTCGCCGGTGATGAAACTGACCCGCCGGCGCAGCCTGGCCAGCATGACCGGGCTCAGCACGCCGATGTCGACTTGGTCGAACACGACCCGGCCAGCAGCAACCGGATCCATGCCCAGCAACGCGCGCACGAAGGAGCGGCGGCCCGAACCGATCTCGCCGATCAGGGCAAGCGAAGCGCCGCGGCGCAGTTCAAAATTGATAACGTCTCGATTTTTGACCTTGCCGCGAGGACCAAGCTGAACGGCTTGCACGCGCAACAACGGCTCGCCCCGTGCGGCTGTGCGATCGGGCAGTGGACGTTCTTCGGGCGCAGAAGCACGGAAAAGTGTTTGGGTGTAGCTGTGCGATTGCCCGCCAGCCAGGCGCGACACCGGACCCTCTTCGACGATCCGGCCCGATCGCAGCACGATGAGATTGCCACCGAGCAAGCGCGCGGCATCGGCACGCACGGCCGAATAGAGAATCGCGAAGCCGAGCCTCTGTTGTTCGGCTTTGAGAACCGAAGCCAGGGCACGTGCATGCGCTGGCGACAGCTCGCCCAAGGGATCGTCAGCGAGCAGCAGCTCCGGTGTCTGTGCCATCGCGGCGGCAAGCAAGCCGGCACCAAGCGCTTCCGGCGCGACAAGCGCGGGAAGATTGTCGAGCGCTTCGAGCGCGGGAGCGCCAGGGAGCCGGCTGAGCGCAAGCGCGAGTTCGGCGTTTGCGCTGGCTTTTGGCTGCCGCAACTTGCGCGCGATGATCAACGCGAGTTGGGAGAGTACGCTGGCATGGGCATTCAGCACATTCGCATGCGGACCCGGCAGGTAGGCGGTTCGCACATCGAGGTTCATGCGCTTGCCAAGCGACTGTTCGGGATTATCGCGAAGCTGGATCATACCGCTCGCCGTCGCGCCGCGGCGCAACGGCTGCGCCAGTATGCGCAGAACAGCGTTGCTGCCGGCACCAGATTCACCGAGAAGTGTCAGCGTCCCGCCAGGCTCGAGAGCCAATGACAGATTCTCGACTTCGGGCCTCGCCCCGCCCGGACGAGAAAGCGTGAAATCACGAATCCGCAAAAGAGGTACTGCATCGCTCATGGCGGCTCACCTTCGTCGAGCGCAGCTGCAAGGCGAGCGAACAATATGAAGAGCGTGAGCGTGATCGCCGGAAAGAGCGCCGGCCACCAGATGTCGAGATAATTCATCCGCGCTGCGGCGATCATGAGTCCAAGATCGCGATGCGGCGGAACCGTACCGAAGCCAAGAAAGCTCAGTGTCGCAAGTACGATCGCGGTGGACGCCAGCGCGCGTCCCGCCACATTGACGAAATTGAGCCGCACCTCATAGACGAGATCACGGCGCAGCAGCGTAAGACCGGGAATGCCGGTTGCGCGCGCGTAAGTCGCGTGCCGGGACTGCGCCAGCCTCATCGCCCGGTCGAAGCTTCGATTGAAGATGGGCGGCGAGGCGGCAAGACCTGCCGCGACAGTCGCGAAGTCATGGCCCGCCAATCCGACGCCGACGACGGCCAGCAACAACACCGGCAGAGCGCCGAACACGCCGCTGATTCCGCGCACGACAACACCAAGCCGCAACGGTGCACGCACGGCTGCGAAGCCGGCGATAGCGCCGACGACAATCGCGATTGCCGCAGCAAAAACAGCGCTCGAAAAGCTCACGGCAAGGGCGTGCATCGTTTCGCTCAAAACGTCACGGCCAAGAACATCCGTGCCAAAGGCATATACAGAATCGGGTGCGCGTGAAGGCGGCCCAACGTGTATGGCGCCCGCGGGCGCGCGCGCGATCACGTTGTTAAGGGCAACAATGACAGCTATCAGACCGATGCCCGCGATCCCGCTTGCGCTGATGATCGTGCGAAGCCGGGAAACACCTGAACCTGACCCCACACTTATCGGCATACCGATCATGTGGGCTCCTCCGGCACGATGAATGCGGCCAGGACTGTCCCAAGAAAGCCGGTTCCGAGCGTGATGATGGCGAACACGAACAAGGCCGCGCCGGCGACCGTCCAATCGCCGAGCGCAGCCGATTTCAGGAAGAGAACGGCCACGCCATCGCGGTGAAAGACCCATTCGGCGACGGCGGTGGCCGAGATGAGCGCCAACGCGATATCGCCTAGATCGCGCAGCAGCGCCGCGAAGATCTCCGGAATCGTATAGTGCAAGCCGATATCGAGCGACCCCAGCCCCATCATACGCAGGCCGTTTCTATAAGGCGCGGCCCATGCGGTCGCAGCAGCGCGGCGCAAGGAGAGTTGCACGCTCGCGGCACCGGCTGCTCCAACCGTCAAAGCAGGCAGAGCAACTGCACGCAACGCAGCGCTCAAACCGCTGTGCTGCGTCAGGACGTTCCAAGATACGGCGCCCGTCACTTCGGGCTCGTTCCAATGGAGCAGGCGGACGGCAACCCAGATGAGTCCCAAGGCTGCGACGAAAACCGGCATCGCCGTGATGATCTGCATAAGCGGCGCTGCGGCGCGCAAGGTGCGGCTTGCGCTCAAGAAAACCCCGAGCGGAATACCGATGAGAAGCGCCAATATCGCGCCGACGGCCAGAAGTTCGAGCGAAAAGGGAAGAACGGCCAGCACACCGGCCATCACCGGCGCGCCTGTAACGAGGCTGCTACCGAAATCTCCTCCGGCGGCGCCAAGAAGTCGTTCGAAAACCGCGACCGTAAAGGGCCAGAAACCGCGCGCGGGTTGTGCCACCACGACGAGTAGCGAAACCAGCAGCATCGCCCCGAGGACACTGCCTATCAACTGGGCCGCGCGCAGCAGCCAAATGCGCCACATGCTCCCCTCGCGGCGTTGTCGATTCTGGTTATAGCAGGGCAGCGCCCGGGTTACAGAAGGCCCAGCGATTTGAAGC
>JBQCJO010000277.1:0-5154 GCA_051952735.1 Rhizomicrobium sp. | reverse complement strand
CCGCGCCGGCGAAGGAGAAGCCGGCCACAATGAAGGTCGTGTCCACATTCTTCTTCTCGTCCACCATCCAGTAATGTTCGACCTTCTTGGCGACATCGAGGGTGCGCGCCTGCGTGGCGCCCACCGGCAGGATGATCTGGGTGAAGATCGCGCCCTGATCCTCTTCCGGCAGGAAGGCGGTGGGCAGGCGCACGAACAGGATCACCAGCACCACGATGATGCCGGCATAGATGAGGAGCGCCGGACGCACCCAGTGCAGGAAGCGCTCCAGCGCGCGGTGATAGCGGTCGCGGCCGTATTCGAAGGTGTCGTTAAACCATTTGAAGAAGCGCCCGATGATGCCAGGGCCTTCGACCTCCGAGTCGCCTCTGTGAATGGGCGTCAGCAACGTCGCGCAGAGCGCCGGCGTCAGGATCAACGCCACCATGATCGACAGCACCATCGCAGACACGATCGTGACGGAGAACTGGCGGTAGATCACGCCGGTCGACCCACCGAAGAACGCCATCGGCAGGAACACCGCCGACAGCACCAGCGCGATGCCGATCAACGCACCGGTGATTTCGCCCATCGACTTTTTGGTCGCTTCCTTGGGGCCGAGGCCCTCCTCGCGCATGATGCGCTCGACGTTCTCGACGACGACGATGGCGTCGTCGACAAGCAGTCCGATGGCGAGCACCAGCGCGAACATGGTGAGCGTGTTGATGGAGTAGCCGAACGCGGCCAGCACCGCGAAGGTGCCGAGCAGGACGACCGGCACGGCAATGGCGGGGATGAGCGTCGTGCGCCAGTGTTGAAGGAAGATGAACATCACGATCACGACGAGGATCGTGGCTTCGATCAACGTCTTGATCACGTCGTTGATCGAAAGGCGGATGAAGGTCGTATTGTCGACCGGGAAGGCGAGTTTGATGCCCGGCGGGAAGGTGGCGGCCAGTTCGCGCGCCTTGGCTTTCACGGCATCCGCGGTCTTGAGCGCATTGGCGCCCGGCGCGAGCTGGATCGCCATGCCCGCCGCGGGCTTGCCGTTCATGCGGCTGACGACGGAATAGTTCTGCGCGCCCAATTCCACGCGCGCCACATCGCGCAGGCGCACCACCGCGCCGTTCTGGTTCGCCTTCAGCACGATGTTGCGGAACTGCTCCGGCGTCGTCAGGCGCGATTGTGCCGTCACCGTCGCATCGAGCTCTTGTCCCTTTACCGCGGGAAGGGCGCCAAGCTCGCCGGCCGAAACTTGTGTGTTCTGCGCGAGGACGGCCTGGCGCACGTCGTCCGGCGTCAGCGCGAAGCTGTTGAGCTTGAACGGATCGAGCCAGATGCGCATGGCATAAGGCGAGCCGAACACCTGCGCCTGGCCCACGCCGGAGACGCGCGAGATCGGGTCCTGCAGCTTGCTGCCGACGAAATCGGAGATGTCGATATTGGTGTAGCGCCCGCCCGTGTCGTCGTAGAGTGCCACCACCAGCAGGAAGCTTGATTGCGATTTCAGGACGACGACACCTTGCTGCTGCACTTCCTGCGGCAGGATGGGCAGCGCCTGCTGCACCTTGTTCTGGACCTGCACCTGGGCGATGTCCGGATTGGTGCCCGGTGCGAAGGTGGCGGTGATCTGGACCTGTCCGTCCGAACTGGAGGACGAGGAGAAGTAGAGCAGGTTGTCCACGCCGGTGAGCTGCTGCTCGATCACCTGCGTGACGGAGTTCTGCACCGTTTCGGCCGCAGCGCCCGGATAGTTCGCCACGATGGTGACGGCCGGCGGCGCGATCGTCGGATATTGCGTGATCGGCAGCGTGTTGATCGCAAGCAGACCCATCAGGGCGATCACGATGGCGATCACCCACGCAAAAACCGGCCGTTCGATGAAGAACTGCGACATGCCCATCAGTGCGCGCCCGGTTTTGCCTGTGCCGGTTTGACGAAGGACGCCGGAACGGCATGCACCGCCATATCCGGCTGCGCCTTCTGAAGCCCTTCCACGATCACTTTGTCACCCGGCTTCAATCCATCCGTGACAAGCCATTTGTCGCCGATGGCGCGAGAGGTTTTCAGGATGCGCAACCGTGCGAAGCCCTTGTCGTCCACGACGAGCGCGGTGGGATCGCCCTTTTCGTTGCGGCTCACGCCTTGCTGCGGCACGAGGATGGCGTTCTGTTGCACGCCTTCGGCCACTGTCGCGCGCACGAACATGCCCGGCAGCAGGATGTCGGTCGGATTGGGGAAGATCGCGCGCAGTGTGACGGCGCCGGTGGTTTGATCCACCGTCACTTCGCTGAACTGCAGCGTGCCTGGAAGCGGATATTTCGTGCCGTTGTCGAGCGTGAGCGTCGCGGGTGCATCCTTGTCCGGCGAGACGCCGCCGGCCTGCATCGCCTGTTTCAGGTTGAGCAACTCCACGCTCGATTGGGTGATGTCCACATAGATGGGATTGAGCGTCTGGATGATGGCGAGCGCATTGGTCTGATCGGAGGTGACGAGCGCGCCTTCGGTGACCGAGGACCGGCCGATGCGTCCGGAGATGGGCGCCACGATCTTCGTGCGATCGAGATTGATGCGCGCCGCATCCGCGTTCGCCGATGCCTGTTTGTAAGCGGCGACCGCATCGTCATAGTCCTGCGGCGCCACAGCGCTCAGCTTCAGCAGCGCCGCGTAGCGCCTGGCTTTGGCGCGTGCTGTCACCAGCGCGGCGGCGGCGTTGTCGTATGCGGCTTTGTACGGCGCAGGATCGATCTGATAGAGCGGCTGGCCCGCTTTCACCATCGAGCCTTCGACGAAGAGCCGCTTCTGAAGAATGCCGCTCACCTGCGGACGCACTTCGGACACCGCAAAGGAATCCGTGCGGCCGGGTAGTTCTGCCGTGAGTTGCACGGGCTCCGTCTTCACCGTCACGATGCCAACGGTCGGCGGCGGCATTTTCGGCGGCGTGCCTTTTCCGCATGCGGCGACGAGGAGGCATCCGAGCAACGCGAGTCCGAGGCCTGCGGTCTTTGTCGAGAAGGAGGTCATGAAGGGTGCTCTGTACGGACGGAACTAGGGCTGACGCTGGGGAAACGGGAGTGGGGGCTCTCCGTAGCCTTCGCAACCGCAATAATCTAGTCAGCGCCACGCCAATTTGAATGGCTATGCGTGACACGCATGCAGTTGTCGGGATGTTATGAAATTAAATTACTAACACTGCGCAGCCATATCAGCGCGCGAAACAAGGAAATCAGCGGCAGTTACGACATCAGGCCGAAGATCTGATCGATCGCCATTCTGACGAAGGGAACCGCGAGCGCGATGATCCCGAAGATGACGGCGACAAGGCCGACGAGGGACCAATCATGCGCCCGGTCCGGCTCGTGATGATGGACCAAAGCCATTGTTTTCCTCCCAAGGCGGATTCTGCGATCCGCTTAATACAAGGATCATGCGCCGATTTGGTTCACCCCGCCATAACAAAATCGCGGTTGGTGAATGACCGGAAGCCTTATTTCCGGGGATTTTCGGCGCGAATCTCGATCCAGATCGCGTCTGCTCCGGCGGGCAAGGTGAGGGCACCGGATTCGCCGGACACGAAATGAAGGACGTCGCCGCCTCTCAGCACATGCTCCGTGCCGGCATAGCGCGCCGTCACGGTAGAAAAGAAGAAGCAGAAGCGTGCCGCCGCATCGGATGACGATGTGAGATCGCATTCGCGCAGGTGCCTTCTCTCCATAAGCGCCGCGAAGAGCCCGCGCCGCGTCATGACATTGAGATCGGATGCGGGGCTCTCGATCAGCTTGGCGCTTGTCGGCACATCGCCGGGGAAGATGGCGGCAGGCGAATCCGGCGACAGCGAAATCTCGCCCTGGCCCTCGATGGCGAGGGTCACGCGGCCTTCGAGCATCGCAAGTTTGCGGTCGATTCCGGGAAAGGTGGAGAATGGGCCGCCACGATCGATGCGTGCGATGCTGATGCGCCAGCCGAAATCATCGAAACTCGCGCCCTCGGGATAAGCGGCGACTTCGGAAGTGGTGCCGCCGCCGTTCTTCCACGGCACGGCAACGCGATCGCTGGCGCGCAGAATGCGCATCGATATCTCCACCAAGGCGGCGATATTTGTCGGTCCATTCGCCGCGCCGCACAAGCCGCTCCGAGAATCGACATCGCGGACGGCATGTTTCAAGCTTGCGCCATCACAGGGGAGCGATCATGCGCGCTTTTGGTCTGGTTGCGATCTTGCCGGTTCTTTTGTCGGTGTCGGCGGCCGCCTCGGATGAAACGCGCTGGAAGGCGGAAGCGGCGCGCGTGGAGATCGTGCGCGACGACTGGGGCATTGCGCATGTGCACGGCAAGAGCGACGCGGATGCCGTGTTCGGCATGGCCTATGCGCAAGCCGAGGACGATTTCAATCGCGTCGAAATGAACTATCTCACCGCGCTGGGGCGCGCGGCCGAAACCGAAGGCGAAAGCGCGATCTGGCAGGATTTGCGCCAGCGCCTTTTCATCGATTCTGACGCGCTGAAAGCCGACTATGCGAAAAGCCCGGACTGGCTGAAGACGCTGATGGATGCGTGGGCGGATGGCTTGAATTTCTATCTCGCGACGCATCCGACCGTAAAACCGAAAGTGATCGCGCATTTCGAGCCGTGGATGGCGCTGTCGTTCAGCGAAGGCAGCATCGGCGGGGACATCGAACGCGTGACGCTGACGCCGCTCGAAAATTTCTACGGCAATCGCAGGCTCGGCATGACGCGTGACGAGCGCGGGCTGATCTTCCACGAGCCCAGCGGCTCCAACGGCATCGCCATTTCCCCGTCCGATACACGCGACGGCCATGCGCTGCTGCTCATCAATCCGCACACGACCTTCTTCTTCCGCTCCGAGTTACAGATGTCGAGCGACGAGGGGCTGGACGCCTATGGCGCGGTCACCTGGGGGCAGTTCTTCATCTATCAGGGCTTCAACCCGCATATCGGCTGGATGCACACCTCCAGCGCCGTGGACAATGTCGACGAGTTCGCGGAAACGGTCGTCCGCAAGGACGGCAAGGTCTTCTATCGCTATGGTAGCGAATTGCGGCCCATGGGCGAGAAAGCCATCACCCTCGCTTATCGCAAGCCGGACGGCAGCAAGGGTGAACGCAGCTTCACCACTTATTATACAAGCCACGGCCCGATCACGCGCGAAGCGAAC